>CAXVWN010000470.1:0-24654 GCA_964263725.1 Spirosoma sp. | reverse complement strand
AGCCCTTCGGCAGTACGTGACATACCGCAGTATTCCCACATGATATGGCCCAATTCCTTGTGCAAATCATCAACGGGTCGGTCGCCCTTAATGGACAACAAACGATTAATCTGACCCTGAATTTTTTGCTCAGCTTCTTTGAACACGGGAGCATCAACGGGCAATTTATCGGCTGGGCCGATGGTTGCCAGATAATCACCAACGGTGTACGGAATCACGAAATAACCATCGGCAAGACCCTGCATCAGCGCCGACGCGCCGAGACGGTTAGCACCGTGGTCGGAGAAATTAGCTTCGCCAAGGGCATACAGACCAGGAATTGTGGTCATCAAATTATAGTCTACCCATAAGCCACCCATTGTATAGTGAACGGCTGGGTAAATCATCATCGGCAATTCGTAAGGATTTTCGCCGGTGATTTTTTCATACATCTCAAAGAGGTTACCGTATTTAGCCTCAATCGTTTTTTGACCGTCGCGTTTAATCGCATCAGCAAAATCGAGATAAACAGCCAATCCGGTTTTACTAACGCCCCGGCCTTCGTCACACATATTCTTGGCATTGCGTGAGGCTACATCACGAGGAACCAGGTTCCCAAAAGCAGGATAACGGCGTTCCAGGAAGTAATCACGCGCATCTTCGGCTAGATCTGTTGGCTTTAATTCGCCCTTTTGAATCTTCTGCGCGTCTTCTTTCGATTTTGGCGCCCAAACCCGACCATCATTCCGCAACGACTCCGACATTAAAGTCAGTTTTGATTGGTAGTGGCCTGATACCGGAATACAGGTTGGGTGAATCTGGGTGAAGCAAGGATTACCAAACATGGCCCCTTTTTTGTGTGCCCGCCAAGCCGCCGTCACGTTGCAACCCATCGCGTTTGTCGACAAGTAAAACACGTTACCGTAACCGCCTGTGCAAAGTAAAACGGCATGGCCTGAATGTGATTCTATTTTACCCGTAATCAGGTTCCGGGTAATGATCCCACGCGCCTTGCCACCCTCAACCACGAGGTCGAGCATTTCTGTACGCGGATAGAGTTTCACCTTACCATTGGCAACCTGACGACTTAACGCCGAATAAGCGCCCAGTAATAATTGCTGTCCTGTTTGACCACGAGCATAGAACGTACGCGATACCTGTGCCCCACCGAACGAACGGTTTGCCAGCGTACCGCCGTACTCACGGGCAAACGGAACACCCTGCGCTACACACTGATCAATAATATTGACGCTAACTTCGGCAAGTCGGTGTACGTTTCCTTCACGAGCTCGATAGTCACCACCTTTAATTGTATCGTAGAACAACCGGAACACGCTATCGCCGTCGTTCTGGTAGTTTTTTGCTGCATTGATTCCACCTTGAGCCGCAATAGAGTGCGCCCGACGCGGGCTGTCCTGATAGCAGAACGCCTTTACGTTATAGCCTAACTCAGCCAGCGACGCAGCGGCCGACGCACCGGCCAAGCCAGTGCCCACTACAATAATATCGTACTTACGCTTGTTAGCTGGATTCACCAGCTTCAAGGCGAACTTTTGTCGTGCCCATTTTTCGGGTAGAGGGCCTTCAGGGATTTTAGATTCCAGTTTCATATTTAAAGAGCGAAAGAACGAAAGAGCGAAAGACTGGGCCGCCTGAGCGATAAAAGAGCGAAATAGTATCGCTCTTTCAGTCTTTCACCCTTTCGCCTTTAAATAATATGGTGAACCTGTAAAAAAACATAAATCGGCATCGCAGCAAAAGCAGCTGGGATGATGATAGCAAAGAAATATTTGCCTACAACCTCAATTATTGGCGTGTACTTTCTGTGGCGAATACCAAGTGTTTGGAAACCACTTTGAAAGCCATGTGCCAAGTGAAAGCCGATAGCGATCATGCAGATGACGTACAGCAAAACGTACCACCATTCGGCAAAAGCGACCTTTACAACAGAATACAGATCTTTATACTGTTTGCCATCGTATTCGGCCATTGGGACCGCGCCAAAGTGCATTTCGTACCAGAACGTGCGCATATGAATGATAATGAACAGCAACAGAATAGTGCCCAAAATGCCCATATTACGTGACGACCAGTCGCTGTTAGCTTCTGGCTTGCTGTACGCGTACTTAACAGGCCGTGATGCCTGATTGTGTCGCGTGAGAATAAAAGCCATCAGCGCATGTACCAGAATAGATGTGTAAAGCAGGTACGAGACAGTTATAATAAGCGGATTATGGGTCATGAAGTACGTATACTCATTGAATGCCCGTCCGCCATCGCTCTTAAATAACTGGAGATTACCAGCCATATGAACAATCAGAAAAGAACTTAAAAATAGTCCCGTCAGCGACATAATGACCTTGCGGCCGAGGGAGCTGGACAGAGTTTGTGTTACCCAAGCCATATGGTGAACGACACGAAATTTTAGTGGTAAACTATTGAAAAAAAGCCGGTTTAAACGGCGCATCAAAGCTAAAGCACAAACCCGATGGAAACAAGGTTAAGCGGCTTTATCCGCTGTTTTATAACTTATTTACAGTCGATATAAATTAAATGGATGACTGAATTACCAACAGGCCGTTTTAGTTTATTGTTTGGTTAATTGAGCTTTTAATGATGCTATCGCACAAAGACAAAGTCTGCACATTATAACAAGGTTTCATAAAGACTAAATTAATGATAGCGAGCGGGTTACTACCTAAATCATAATTTCCCTTTTGAACAACCATAATTATGCAGCTATTTTGCACCGTTCGCCCATTTCATCTGCTATTATGAAAGCATACGTATTTCCCGGTCAGGGTTCCCAGTTTAGAGGTATGGGACACGATCTCTATCAACAATCCGAAGCCGCCCGTCAGTTATTTGATCAAGCTAATCAGGTGTTGGGTTATGACCTAACCAGCATTATGTTTGACGGTACCGACGAAGACCTTAAACAAACGATTTATACCCAACCAGCCGTTTTTTTACATGGTGTTGTACTGGCGCTAACCACTGAATCATTTGCTCCAACAATGGTGGCCGGTCATTCACTTGGCGAACTGTCTGCTCTGACGGCTGCTGGTGTACTTTCCTTTGAGGATGGCTTAGGGTTGGCATCTGTCCGCGCAACGGCTATGCAACGAGCCTGCGAACTGATTCAATCAACGATGGCGGCTGTGCTAGGCTTAACCGATGAGGTAATTGAGCGGGTATGTTCGGAAATTACGGAGGAAATTGTAGTTCCGGCCAATTATAATTGCCCCGGACAGGTAGTCATTTCGGGAAGTATAGCGGGTATTCAATTGGCCGAAGAACGGTTAAAAGCGGCTGGTGCTAAGCGAGTTGTACCGCTATCCGTAAGTGGTGCCTTTCATTCACCTTTTATGGAGCCGGCACGAACTGAATTTGCCGAAGCGGTTCAAAATATGCCGTTTAGCGCTCCCCGTTGCCCTGTCTATCAGAACGTTAACGCCCAACCTACAACAGACCCGCAGCAAATTAAAGCCAACCTAATTGCTCAGTTAACATCGCCGGTACGATGGACCCAATCGGTTGAACGCATGGTGGCCGACGGTGCTACCGAATTTTATGAATGCGGACCGGGTAAAGTACTTCAGGGATTAATTAAAAAGATTAGTCCAGCCATTCCAGTTGTTGGCATCTAAATTATAGATTACTGATAATCAGCAGAAAAGCATTTGTTGACGCAAAAAAGTCACTTTTTTTAAGACAGTATTTGCTTTTGACGATCAGCATAAGCTACCTTTGCACTCGCAATTGCAAAAAAGGCCCGATAGTATAAGGGTAGTACGACAGATTTTGGTTCTGTTTGTGGAGGTTCGAATCCTTCTCGGGCTACATAGGAAAAGCCGCTTGATTCACGTCAAGCGGCTTTTCCTGTTTTTTATGATAATTTGTGAAATCAATCAAACTAAAAAGCCGCTTTTACGAAAGCGGCTTTGAACTCATCTATAGGCAACAGGACCAATCACAGAGGTCCCGGGAGAGAATGCTTAGAGCAGGTTTAAAAAAGATTTTTGATATCAATTCGACGATGTAAATGCTCTTTATCTTTAAAGGGCAACATAACCATTACCCGACCGTGTTCGTGAATAGCCTCTATTTGATCGGCATCAACGAACGATGGAATATCAAGAACCCGTAAAAACATAGGTACTGCCAGCCGCTGGTTAACACCATCTTCCTGAAGTTGCTTAGATGTGCTGACCAATAAGGTATAGAGAACGAGCTTACCGCCCTCAACCAGCACATTAAACGAATTGGCACTTACGCCGGGGGCCGACAGGGTTATCACCAAGCGCTCATCTTCGCGCTCAACGTTCATGGTTGTCTGACTCGAACCACCGTAGAGCGTATTCAGCAAATCGACCTGACCGCCTGTTCCCTGAAACACATTTTCTATCGCTTTCATCGTGGATGTTATTTACTGTTCAAGTACTAGTTCTTAGACAAACCTCGTGCCTAATGGATTAATCCTGTTTTCTCCGCCAGATTGTCAGCCAAATAAGGTATTGAATCGGCGTTACAATGCCGTTTTGACACCTTATTCACGAACTTTGCCATTTTCGCTCTTTATTCATATATACCCAATAGTGTTGCGATTTATGGTCTGTATGTGGTTCTCTTTCCACACATGACCACAATGCAATACAGGTACTAAAAGCTGGTTTTCAAGCCGTATCTTTGCTGAACCATGCATATCAGAATTGGAACACGGAGCAGTCGCCTGGCGGTATGGCAGGCTGAACACATACAAACGTTACTTCATAAAGGTGGCTTAACGTCCGAATTGGTGCTTATCGAAACCAAAGGCGATTTAGTACTTGACCGGTCTCTATCGAAGATTGGCAGCAAGGGAGTTTTTACACAGGAACTGGAGGATCAACTGCGGTCAGGAATCATTGATATTGCCGTTCACAGCGCGAAAGATCTCCCCTCTAGCCTCCCCTCCGACTTACATATTATTGCTTTTACAGAGCGCGAATTAGCCAACGATGTACTTGTGAGTCGTAATAAATCGCTCTCGCTTGGCGGAGGAGAATCGTTTCGGATTGGCACGTCGTCTACCCGGCGCGTGGCTATGCTCAAGCACTATTGCCCGCACCTGACTACAGTTGATATGCGCGGTAATCTGCAAACCCGCATCCGAAAACTCGACGAAGGCCAATGCGATGCCCTCTTGCTGGCTTATGCGGGTGTACACCGTATGGGCTACGATGACCTAATTATAGAATATTTACCCGTTGCTGAATTCACTCCCGCTGTTGGTCAGGGAAGCATTGCCATTGAAGTAGCCACAGATTCACTAGATAGCCAGGTTCGTGAGGTTATTACACGCCTTATTAATCACGAACCAACGGCGGCCTGCCTACTGGCCGAACGGGCATTTCTGGCCCGGCTCGAAGGCGGTTGTAGCATCCCATCGTTTGCACTGGCCACTTGGAGCGATGATGAAACCATAAGCTTGACCGGTGGACTGGTAAGTCTGAATGGTAGCGAGCTGCTGCGTGAGACATTTGTGGGGCCACCAAACGAAGCTCCATTGCTGGGCCATTCGCTGGCTGAAGCCATTCTGGCACGCGGGGGCGATACGATATTACTACAAATCCGCGAACAATTATGAACCCCATTATTGCCCAATCTGATGCTGACATTCGGCAGTGTCTACCCGCTATGTTAGCCCTGCGTTCACACCTGACGCCCGACCAAGCATTTGAACAAATCTGCTTCCAACAAGCTAACGAAGGGTTTATCCTGGCGTTTGTGCCTTCTGAGGACCCTTCGCAACCGGCACCAGCTGTGGTGGGTTATCGAACCCTGACTCTTCTTTATAGCGGCAAGACGATTTACATCGACGACCTGTCAACCTTACCCAGCGGCCGGGGAAAAGGATATGCCAGTATGTTGCTCGACTTTGTTGTTGAACAAGCCCTTCAGGCTGGTTGCCAGTGTGTATCGCTCGATTCAGGTCAGAATCCGGCCCGCTACGATGCCCATCGGCTTTATCTGAAAAAAGGCTTTAACATTACCAGTCATCATTTTAAATTGGATTTGTGATAGGGTTGCTAACCATAAGACTGTAATTCGGTAATTTGCGGGTGCATTTTCCGAAAAAAGATCAGTATTGATTGGCGACTATGAATCTTTTCCGAATTAGTTGGAGTAATCTAAAGGATAAACCCCTAAGTAGTTTTCTGAGTGGTCTGTTAATGACATTTGGCATTACAATTATCTCGTTACTGCTCTTGCTTAACAAGCAGTTAGATGATCAGTTTCGCAAAAATATTAAGGGAATTGACATGGTGTTGGGTGCCAAAGGCAGCCCGCTCCAACTGATTTTATCCAGTATTTATCAGATTGATTCGCCCGTTGGGAATATTTCGCTCGATGAAGCCGAACGGCTAACACGTAACCCGATGATTAAAACGGCCATTCCGTTATCAATGGGCGATAATTATCAGTCGTTTCGCATTGTCGGCACGAACAAAAAATACCTCGATCATTTTGGCGCTACCGTGGCGCAGGGGAAATTATTCCAGCAGGATTTAGAGGTTGTTATTGGCCCGCGCGTTGCCGCCGTTACGGGATTAAAAATTGGCGATACGTTTTCTGGGTCACACGGATTAGACAAGGATGGCGAAGTGCATGCCGACTCGAAATATAAGGTTGTAGGCGTACTTAACGCGACAAATACCGTTGCCGACCAGCTTATTCTGACACCTATTTCGAGTATTTGGGCTATTCATGACCATCACGATGAACATGCACAACCAGCCGGAACCAATGGTCAGGAACCAGAACGCCATGAGGAGCATCACGGAGTTCTGGACGGGCCAGATGAAGAACACCACGAAGAGGCACCACGCGAGATTACCAGCATGCTCATTAAGTTTCGGAACCCGATGGGTATGATGCTGGCACGAGGCATCAACAGCAATTCCAAACTTCAGGCCGCCTTACCCAATATTGAAATCAATCGTTTATTCTCTCTACTCGGAGTGGGTGTCGAAACGTTGCGGGGATTGGCCATCGTCATTATGCTTATCTCCGGCATTAGTGTATTTGTATCGTTGTACAACTCACTGAAAGAGAGACGTTACGAAATGGCACTGATGCTCTCGATGGGAGCCACACGGGCGCAGCTTTTCGGCATGCTATTACTTGAAGGGCTGGTGCTGGCACTGATTGGATTCGTACTGGGAATTCTGCTGAGCCGCGTCGGCTTGTGGTTGTTTTCCAGTAGTGTATCGTCAGAATACCACTACAATCTAGCCGCCTTTGGTATCTTACCCGAAGAGTGGATTTTGTTGGGCGTTGCCATCCTGATTGGTTTATTGGCAGCGGCCTTACCTGCATTGGGTGTTTATCGCATGAACATCTCGCGAACGCTGGCCGAAGACTAGATCAATAAAACTTTTGCCCCTAATAATGAGGGCGTTTTTGTCATGCTGACGATAGGAAGCATCTTCGATAGTTAGCGCATTTTGCTCCTACCAAAGGTGCTTCCTATCGTCAGCATGACAAAAACACTCAAATAGGTTTTACCCGACCACATTATAGATCACGACGGGTTCAGATTTATTTTTGAGAGTTACTTCGCCAATGCGTTCGCAGGTAAATGACTCTGCTATTTGCTGTTGTGCCGACTCAACAATAACAATTTGACCCGGTTGAGCGACCGATTGTAATCGCTGGGCCATATTAACGGCATCACCAATTACCGTATAATCCAATCGCCGGAGGGTCGCCGAACCAATATTCCCCGAAACCATCTCACCCGTATTGATGCCAATGGATACCTCCGGGTGATAGCTAAGGTGATTGGGCAAATTATCTTCAAGCATAGCTATTTGCGTCCGAACGGCCAGCGCAGCTTCGATGGCGCGATCAAAGTGGTACTCATCCCGAAAAACGGCCATTATAGCATCACCCATAAACTTGTCAACGTAGCCGCCCTGCGCAATAATTTCCTTGACCATCACATCGAAGTAACGGTTCACTAACCGCACGACAGTATCGGCTGATTCACGCTCGGAGATGGCCGTAAACCCACAAATATCAATGAATAAGACAGTGGCTACAATGGTTTCGCTGGCCGAAAGAGACGTTTCAAATTCGGACTGGTTCATAAATGTCAGCACCGATTCATCCACATACATCCTCAGAATATTATTTTCCCGGATGGCCTGCAAGGTTTGCCGGAGTTGGGCAACATACTCCATTGTCTTCTGCATTGTCAATTCCAGATCTTCGAAATTGATAGGCTTCGTCACGAAATCAAACGCACCCCGGTTCATGGCCGTGCGAATGTTATCCATATCGCCATACGCTGACACGATTACCGCCTTGAGCATCGGGTTACTTTCGTGCAGTTTTACCAACAAGGTCAGTCCATCCATGCCGGGCATGTTGATATCGGTCAGCACCATGTCCGTATCAGGCTGCTTCAGTAGCGTTTCCAGCGCTTCTAAGCCATCGTGAGCAAACAGGAATTCATATTGCTTCTCCCGAATCTGGCGCCTAAACTTCTGCTTGATGAGCAATTCAAGGTCGGTTTCATCATCAACCACCAATATTTTGGCCTTCATGCTAAATCGCGAAGTTTTTGTTTGAGCACCGCAAAGTCAAGCGGTTTTGTCAGAAAATCGTTGGCTCCCAACTCAACAGCATGTTGCTGTGATTCGGGGTCTCCATAGGCCGTAATCATCATGACAACGGGTGGAGGGGGCGCACTAAAATCTTCCCGAATATGACGCAGTAGTTCAAATCCACTCATGCCCGGCATATTAATGTCCGACAGAATCAGAATTACTTCAGATGAATGACCCGCCAGATAAGTCAGAGCTTCTTCGCCAGAGTTAGCAAAATCTAACTGAAATTCAGCGCTCCGGATTTCTCGTCGGAAACGCTGCTGGAATAAGTCTTTCACATCAGGCTCATCATCAACCACCAATATTTTCATGTCCATTCAGATATAAGTCAAATATAAGGATTTTGCTATCGACAGGTAAAGCACAGAATCGGGCCATTTTTATTTCAACGCGCCCGGCGGGGTAAGATACCGGGCTAAAAATCGATAGATTTCCTCGCGCGAATCGCGGGCTAATTTAGTATCGAGCCGATTGAAACTGTGCCCTCCCGGCGCGTCCTGATAAATCTTGTACTCGAACTTTTTCTCATGTGCTTTTAGGGCATTGATCAGCGATTCGACTTCCAGTACATTCACATCCTCGTCATTCGTATTGGTGTGAATGAGCAGTGGGGTTTTAAGTTTCTGGGCATTCCAGACCGGCGACCGGCGACGATATTCAGCGACGTTGTCGGACGGGTCTTTTCCGATATGCGTAGCCTCCGAAAATATAGTCCGGTAACTCTGCGGTTTATAACCCAGCCGGGCAATAATATCGGTAACAGGCACACCAGCGTAAGCCACTTTATAATCTTCAGGATGATCGAAAATATTCATCAGCGAAATCATACCACCATGGCTCCAGCCGATGATTCCTATACGATCGGTATCAACCTGCGGCATATTTTCAACAGCCCAGCGTTTACCGGCCAGTACATCGTCATTTTCATAATCGCCGTAATCAATTTGCTTATAAAATTCACCGCCATAACCCGCACTACCTCGATATTCGGGCGCAATGATCAGGTAACCCTGGTCGAGTAACTCACGGACAACATGCGCATAAAGTGTGCTAAAATCACCGTGGATGCCATCGTGGACAAAAACCAGCAACGGCAATTTTTTGGCCGATGCAAACTTCTTCGGCATAAAGGTGTAAGCCGGAATGACAACCGGGTTATTCGCCCCCTGACCAGTCGGATTTTTGACCACGTGGGGCGGTTTGCTACCATAACGAACCTTATCAATGGTAGCGATGTCGCCCAGTTTTTGGTACCAGAGCAGATCATCGACTGTTTTTGCTAATCCCTGATTGGATAGGCGGATGTTTTCTTCGAGCATCCGAATACGTTCGTTGAGATCGGGGGGCGATGCGGGCGCCGTTGTTTGCGCTGGTGGTGTAGTTTGTCCATACGTAGAACAATGAATGAGGATGGTAAGAAAAAAGAGGTACAGGTTGCGCATTGTTGATGGATGGTTAGTAATTGGTTAAGGTGAAACAGGAAGCCGGATCACAAAGGTGGTCCCTTCCCCCTCCTGGCTATCAACGCTCAACGTACCGCCATGAATTTTCGTAACAATATCATAAGCCAGCGATAAGCCCAGACCTGTGCCTTGCCCGGAAGGTTTGGTGGTAAAAAAAGGTTGAAAAATTTTTTGCTGAAGTCCGTCAGGAATACCATCTCCGTTATCGATTACCTGAATATCGACCTCGTTTCCGAGTCGCCTGGTCTTTATTTTTACGCTGGGTTGGTAGAGGGCTTCATTGCGTTGTTGCCGTTTTTGAACCGCGTAGAAGGCATTCGTAAATAAGTTTAATAAAACCCTGCCCATATCCTGAGGAATGATGTCAACCAGGCCCAGTGTTGTATCGAGGTCCTTTACCAGTTCAGCATTGAATCGACCCGTCGAACCGTTCTTGTCTTTGGCCCGCAAACCATGGTAAGCCAGCCCTATGTATTCGGTGCACAAGGCATTGATATCAGTCGGTTCTTTTTGGCTAGTACTTTTGCGCGAATGCTCCAGCATACCTTTAACAATGCTCGACGCCCGTTTACCATGCTGAATAATTTTGTTGAGGTTCTGGGAAAGATCGATCATCAATTCATTCACCAGCGCTTCGTCTCGAGTTGGCCCCTTTTCCTGTTCTTCACGGAGTTCCTGCACTAATTCTACAGATACTTCCGAGAAATTATTGACGAAGTTCAGCGGATTCTGAATCTCGTGGGCAATGCCCGCCGTTAGTTCTCCCAACGAGGCCATCTTCTCGCTCTGTATCAATTGATTCTGTGTCGATTTCAAATCAGACAAGGCCTGTTTCGTCTGATCCCGCTGGACCTGAATTTCGGCTTTTTGTTTGTGTAACACGGCATTCGCTCTCTGTTTCTGACGGTTGTTGCGATAAACCAGAAAGAGTAATCCTAAAATCAAGCCCATTCCTATCAATGCGCCCAACAGCAACTGTTGTTGTCGCTGGGTTGTCTCGGCTTGTAATGCTTTATCTTTTTTGAGTAAAGCAATCTGCGTCTGTTTTTCAGCTAGTCTATAATTATATTGAAGAAGGGCCAACTGGCGTTGCGTATTTCGCCCCGTTAGGGTGTCCATATAAGCCACATATTGTTTCTGACAGGCGTAGGCATCAGCAAATTTACGTTCTGCCACATAAGCCTCTGCCAAAATCTCATTCGCATCTCTGGCGGCCTCCCGATAACCAATTGCCTGACTTAACTTCCGGCTACGCAGTCCATAAGCCAGCGCGCTGTCAATCCGATTTTGTTTTAGATAAGCTCGGGCAAGTACCGTTTGGGTCCAAGCCACAACCTCCGTTTCACTGTTTTTCGCTAATACATTTATAGCTTTATGGGCAATGTCAACAGCCTCATCATACTTACCCTGAGCCACATAAACGGCGGCCATATTACTTTCGGCCTGAGCAGCAAGCCGTGGACTATTCAAAGCTCGTGCCAACCGAATTGACTTACTGTAGTAGTGAATGGCGCGATTATAATTCCCTTCAAGACGCTGCAATTCTCCCAGTCCGTTCAGCACTCGACAAATCCCCTCCTGATCGTTGATTCGCTCGTACAATTGAATAGTTGCCGATTGTGCCGCCAGTCCCTGCTGATAATCGCCAAGAAGCGTATAGAGGCCCCCCAAACGGGCTTTTGTACGGGCTATCAGGGCCAGATTGCCCGTTTTTTCGGCTAATTGCTGGGCCTGTAAACTATAGGTAAGGGCGGGTACATAATCGCCACGCTGGGTGTAAAACCAACTGATCTGACTTATAACCTGCGCCAAGCCAACCCGATCGTTCTGTTGACTGAATAACTGCCGGGCCTGTTCCAGAAACGGAAGTACCTGTGAATGTGTCGTATACGTATTATATCCAACACCCAGCCCATACAGCGAAATCGCTTCCCCCCGCCGATATTGAAGTTTTCTGGATATAGTTAGGGCTTCCTGCGCTAACTGAATTGTTTGCTGCGGCAAATCTCCACGCAACAGGTAGGCCAGTTCATTCAGCCGGTTCACACGAAATGTGTCGGCCTGCGGGTGGGTGGCCAATTGGGCACGCAATAGCGTACGCAACGAATCCTGCGCCAGAATGCCCGACGTGTTCAGGAAAAGCAATAGGATAAATAACAGGCGCATGGGCATAACTACTACCTCATTAGTAACTTTTCCTAACTAATTCGTTCAAGCTTCTTATGCCGGTACTGTCACGATGAATGTTGTTCCTTCGCCTTCTTTGCTTTGGAGTACTAATGTGCCGTTATGACCTTTCGTAACAATATCATAGGCCATTGATAGCCCTAGTCCCGTTCCTTCACCTGTGGGTTTGGTCGTAAAAAAGGGTTGAAAAATTTTCTTTTGTACCACTTCTGGAATACCCGTACCATTATCACTCACTGTGATTTCGGCCTGTCCGTTTGCACAACGTGTTTTTACCGATACAGTTGGCTGATAACTAGTTGACCCGGCCTGTTTTTGGCGTTGTTGAACGGCGTAAAAAGCATTCGTAAACAGATTTAGAAACACGCGTCCCATCTCTTGAGGAACCATGCTAACCTCTCCCAGCGATGCATCAAAATCCGTATTTAGCTGAGCATTGAATGATTTGTCTTTGGCCCGTAAACCATGATAAGCTAACCGAAAATACTCATCGCAAAGGGCATTTAGATCGGTTGGTTCGCGTTGACCCGTGTTGGCGCGGGAGTGCTGAAGCATGCCTTTAACGATGGAAGCTGCCCGCCCGCCATGATGGATTATCTTCTGGAGATTCTGTTTTAAATCAGTTAGTAACTCACTCTCTAAATCAAGATCACGATCGGCTTTTGTTTGCTCGTCGGTCAGTTCGTCGATCAGTTCAATGCTGACTTCTGAGAAATTATTGACGAAGTTCAGCGGATTCTGGATTTCGTGGGCAATACCCGCCGTCAGTTCACCTAATGAGGCCATTTTCTCGCTTTGAACCAGTTGATTCTGAGTGGCTTTCAACTCGGCAACGGTTTGTTCCAGTTCTTCTTTTTGGCGCGTAATCTCAGCGGTTCGCTCGGTTACTAAATACTCCAGTTCATTCTTTTTACTTTCAATAATGCGTCGTTGTTCAGCTTCTCGCTCCCGCTCCAGTTGATCCCTTTTTGCGGCTTTCTTTTGATTCGCAGCAATAATCACAAAAGTGACCAACCAAATTAAAGCGAATGCATTGGCCGCATTGAAGTAGTCCTCAGTCGATTTGTAAAAATCAGGTATCAGATGTGTGAGCAAGTCCTGAATGCAAATGACTAATGCATAAGGTGCTATGGCCAATAGTAAGGTTCGGGCCGGGCGGAATTCAGATAATTGCCAGATGGTAAGGCCAATTGCGACGAAAATAATTAAATAGAACCAGATCAACCAGGGTTGCGGAAATATCTGTCCGAGCCCCATCAATATGAACCCGCTGAGCCATACGCGTTTCAATAAACTATCCCATGCCGGTAATTTACTAGCAGTCTCTAAAAATCCTCGGACGTAACGAACGACAAAAGCAGAGACAAAAATCGCAACGTAAGCCTCTTCATTTAACCATCTCATACGGCTTGTTCATTAACAGGGTTCGACTGGCGGGCAATAAACTCATTTTGCCGACGAATACGGCCCGATAAACTCCTGACAATACTACGAAGTACCTCATTCCGTTCTTCCATCAGATCATAGAAATCGTCCTGATCGATTCGCAATAAACGCACATCGGTGATTGCTTCAGCTGTGGCCGAGCGCGCTTCGGTATCCAGCAGGGCCAGTTCGCCAAAGAAATCACCCCGGCCGAAACGAGCCAATTCCGTATCGCCGTCGAGAATAGCAACTTCACCCGTATATATAACGTACATACCGGTGCCTAAATCGCCTTTGTGGAAGATAGACTCCCCTGCCTGATGCTCCTCCTCTTTCATAATAGGCGTAATACTGGCCAACACGTTTTCGGGTGTTTGAGAAAACAGGCTGGTTTGAGCTAATAACAATACTCGGTCATAGGCTGAAATTTGATCGGTTGGATGGGCATTGTGACTCATAAGCAAAGGAGATAAAGAAGCGAAACTAGATTGTAGTACCTGCTGAGCAACCAGAGTATCAGCCTTGGATAGGCTTTGCAAGACAACATAAACTGTCCAGGCAGAAAAGACAAGCTCACCTTTTTGCAAAATAAACGCCTTAATCGACTCAGAATCATCAAAGGAACCAAGTTCAACGTCGAGAATACGATTTTTTTCTGATCTGGGCAAATCGTCAACCAGCACTTGTAGTGTTTGGTAAGTATCCCTCGGGATCAGATTATCAAGCATTTCGAGCGCATTAGCCCGCCGTTCGCGAGCGGGGTGGCTAACCCCTAATCGTGCTCCGGCAATGGTTTCGGAATCATAAAGTTGCATCAATACATCAAAAAGCCGTTGCACCAGTACAGATAGTTCATAATCAAGTGTATCGGTCAGATCAGCATCAGTTAAGCTTCCGTGCAGAAGCCGTTGCGCCAGCAGAACTTCTTCGTGCATGATAGTGCGAAACAGATCATCATCAGCCGGTTCATTCGGGAAATGGCGCAGCGCACGCAAGGCCGCGCTACGCACTAATACGTCAGACTGTTGAGCTAGCTCGTTTAGCAGTTGGCGACTCGCAGGCGTGTGGATAGCACTACAAATAGCGGATATACGCTCTAGAGTCAATCGGTCTGTGGATGACTGTTTGACCTGACGCAAGGCGGCAATTATTCCGGCTCCCCGCGACTTAAGGGCCTGTGTTACAACGCGGCCAATTGCTTTATTGGTAAGATTTTGGAGTAAATACTGTGTCAGTTCAGTATTTACCAGTTGCCCAGCGGCCAAAATAGCCGCCTTTCTCACGTCGTTATACGAGCTTGTGAGTCGGTTATTAACTAATGATGCAAAATCGTTCAGATGCAGCGTTTCAATCAGATTTAAAGCTATTTGTTGATGCGCAGGATCCTCATCGTTAGCTAATTGAGTCAGAACCGATTGAGCAGCCGCATCGTGCGGATTCAATTCTAAAACACCTTTTATGGCACCCTGCCGAATATTTAAATCCGTATGATGAATAAGTGGAGCCAATTCGGCGGGGTCAGCATTAATTCTCCGGCCTAGTAAATAAGCCGCTTGCTGGCGTAATAATGGCTCATCATCTGTTAAGGCAATATGCGTCAGTTGACGAACGGGTACGGCCTGATTCAGGTGTGCAACAGCACTTAAAGTCCGCCGTCGAACATTGACGTGAACGTGAGTCAGCAACGCTGGTATTTGATGGATCAATTCGGCAGGGTTATGCGCATCGAGCCAACTAATGGCAGTTAGTACATCGTCGGGCCTGTTGCTCTGCAACTGATTGACGAGACTTGTCTTGGCTACCGTCGGCATAGCTAACTGATCACGCTCCAAGAATCGACGACCAATGGCGTCGTTGAGTTCATGCAAGTAGCGTTTGTAGGTGTGCTGCAATAACCACACGGCTCCAATCAGCAGCGTAATCCAGACTAGGGCTCCACCCGATTCGAGTGTTGTGTGGAGCAGGAAAATTAATAGTCCGGCTACGCCTAACCCAATTGGTTCGTACAAACCCTTCGCCAATGTATGGCCCTTGAGTCGCTGCGGAGGCAGTAATGGCTGAAATAGAACCAGAAATATGGGATCGAATAAGGCCCGCCGGATAACTTCAAATACCAGATACAAACCACAGAAATAAATGAGCAGTGCCGTTTCACTTGCCGCGAAATGACGAAGAGCAATTAACCCAGCTAACCCGATTAAAGCTACCCAGGGCAACATGAGCAATGAACGTTGTACACCAAATCGGTCGAGCACTTGGCGCGACAGCAACAATTTGGCAAGCATAGCCACCCCATATGTTAGAGCCAGTACATAGCTTACATACCGAATAACATCGGTTTGGTCGTGGAAGCGATGTTTAACATTGATGAAGAAATTATATTCTATTTCGGTTGCAACAGCCGCCAGAACAGCCAAACTCAGGCACATATAAAAGATGAGTTCGCTGCCGCCAAACCGCTTACCAATCAAGCGGGATGGTTCCCGGCGGGTAACCCGGTCTACTCCCTGAGGTGCATGTACATCGTGCGATCGAATAGTTAGCTGAAGAATATACAGGGCTGCCAGAAACGACCCAAACGCGACCATCAGAAGCCTTAATACATCGGCATGGGCGTGAACCAGAGCGGCAAGAATAGCGCCTATGGCCTTGGCGGGCATATCGCCAGAACTGATAACGCCAAACAGCCGTTTGCTCTGGCGCGTATCGAATACGACCGCCGAAACGCCCCAAAACTCAAGATTAGTGAGCAGGTAAATAATACGATAACCCGTCATAATGGCTATTGCAGCCGCAACCGAATGCCCAACAATGACCAGAATACCAACAACAACCGTCATCACCACGGCCGCTATCAGCACACGAATGGCCAGACTTCGCAAGGCTAAATGATGCTCAAAATAGGCGTATACTCTCCCCACGCCAATCATTGCCAAGGCCGAAGCTATATAAGCAATAGGCAAACTTGTTTCAGGGTTGTTTTCCAGCAGAATGGCATTGGCCGCTACATAAATAAGGATAGTGCCAATCCCCAACAGAAAATTATGAACGAAGAATAAGCCTACCGTTCGGCTTTCCTCCGGGCGAATACCTAGCACACGATGCCATCGTTGAGTAGAGGAAGTAGATTGAGAGGTAGAGTCAGCACCAACATTCATAAGCAGAATTCACGACGCGATTTATTGTCAAATATAAGCATCCGCACATGACAAGACGATAGACCTGGAGCGAATAAGGCTATCAAGCAACAAAAACGTGCTGTAATATCTGTTGAGGGCTGTTTCTGATCGCCGGTCAACCATTAGTACCAAGGTAAATTTCGGCTCGCTCGTTGGCGGCCCGTCGCAGGAAGGCAGCTATTTAAGTCAACATATCAACCGGCGGCATTACCTGATACATCTTCCTAAGTAAAGCGATTATCGCCCCTAATTTGGCTTCCGTTTTCGTCAACGAAAACCGATTTTTGGTTGTTGTATACAGAAACAGGTTGTTATCCACAACCAATAGAATAAAAACAGAAGATTTAGCAGTTAAGTATTTGACCGAAACGCTACCTTTGCGGGTCATAACAACGACGCGCCCTCGTCATGGATCAGTACTCATATATCGCCAATTCCGACGCGGCTTACGTAGATCAACTCTATCAGTCTTATAAGCAAGACCCACAGACAGTTGACGAAAGCTGGCAGCAATTTTTTAAAGGGTTTGAGTTTTCACTCACCTATGGTGAAAAAGCCAATGGAACCGGTACACCGGGCCAAGCTTCACCAGGCAAAACCAACGGTGCCACCTCAAATGGTTCATCCGGGAACGGACAAGCTACAGCCAAGCCGATAATAGATGCTTCCCACGCAGAAAAGGAAGTTTCGGTTGCCAGTTTGATTAAAGCCTACCGCTCACGTGGTCACTTGCTGGCCAAGACAAACCCGCTTAAAGAACGTAAAGACCGTCAACCACGTGTCGATCTACCCGACTATGCTTTGTCGGAAGCTGATTTAGACACGGTTTTCGAATCAGGTAAGTTGCTTGGTATCGGAGCCGCCACCCTCCGTGTTATTATGGAGTCGCTTCGCAAAATTTATGCGGGCGAAATCGGGTTCGAGTACATGTACATCCGCGAGTTGGATGTCAAAAACTGGTTACGTAACAAAATCGAGAAAGAAGCCCTTGTTTTCATGCCTACCCTGGATGAGAAGAAGCGTATTCTCGAAAAGTTGAACGAAGCAACCGTTTTTGAAAACTTCCTGGCAACCAAGTATTTAGGTCAAAAACGGTTTTCTCTTGAAGGAGGTGAAGTGACCATTCCGGCTTTGGATACAATTATCAATCAGGCGGCCGACATGGGCGTTGAGGAGGTAATGATTGGTATGGCTCACCGGGGACGGCTAAATATACTGGCTAACATTTTGGGCAAGTCGTATGAGTCGATCTTCGATGGCTTTGAGGGGAACGTACCCGAGCAGGTACACGGCGATGGTGATGTGAAATATCACCTTGGCTATTCGAGCTTAATCGAAACCAAGTCAGGCAAGCAAATCAGCGTCAAACTGGCCCCTAATCCTTCTCATTTAGAAGCGGTTAACCCAGTTGTTGAAGGATTTGTTCGGGCGCAGGCCGATGAAGAATATAACGGTGATTTCACGAAAATCATGCCTATTCTGATTCACGGCGATGCGGCTGTTGCCGGACAGGGTATTGTATACGAAGTAACGCAAATGGCTAAACTGGCGGGTTATAAAACCGGCGGTACAGTCCATTTTGTGATCAATAACCAAATTGGTTTCACCACTGATTTTGACGACGCCCGCTCGTCAATTTACTGTTCAGACGTAGCTAAAATCATTGACGCGCCTATTTTTCACGTCAATGGTGATGACCCGGAAGCGGTTATTTTCTGCGCTAAACTAGCCGTTGAATTTCGCGAAAAATTCAACCGTGACGTGTTTATCGACATGGTTTGCTATCGTCGTTACGGCCATAACGAAGCCGATGAGCCGAAGTTTACGCAGCCGACGATGTATAACATCATCGAAAAGCATCAGAATCCGCGCGAAATCTATAAAGACCTGCTCATTAAGCGGGGCGATGTAGATGCTGAACTGGCAACGCGTATGGATACGGAATTCAAAAAGCAATTGCAGGATCGGCTCGACCGCGTTAAGCAAAAAGCAGAAATTCCGTATAAACCGCTTCGTCTGGATTTAGATTGGGCCGAGCTACGCTTTAGCGAACCAAAAGATTTTGACCAATCGCCCGAAACGGGTGTTTCAGCCGAAATTCTGGATACCGTTGGCCAGGCTTTGGTAAAAATTCCAGAAGGTTTCAAGCCCCTGAAACAGATTGATAAGCTGCTGAAAGACCGGCAAACCATGCTCACCGATACAAAAGTGGTGAACTGGGGTACGGCCGAATTGCTGGCTTACGGCTCGTTGTTGCTCGACGGCAAACCCGTTCGGTTGAGTGGACAGGATGTGCAACGGGGTACCTTCTCGCACCGCCATTCTGTGCTTCACGATTCCGAAACGAATCAGGCCTATTCTTCGCTCGACTTCATTAAAGAAGGGCAACCGAAGTTCCAGGTTTACAATTCGTTGCTGTCGGAATATGGTGTATTGGGTTTTGAATACGGCTACGCCATGGCTAACCCGCACGCGCTGGTTATCTGGGAAGCTCAATTTGGCGATTTCTCCAATGGTGCTCAATTGATCATCGATCAGTTTATTGCCGCTGCCGAATCGAAATGGGGTATTCAAAATGGCGTGACTTTGTTGCTTCCACATGGCTACGAAGGTCAGGGACCAGAGCACTCAAATGCCCGTCCTGAGCGTTATTTGCAGCTCTATGCCGAATACAATATGGTAGTTGCAAATATCACATCGCCTGCCAACTTCTTCCACCTGATGCGTCGGCAGTTGATGTGGCCATTCCGCAAGCCACTTGTTGTGATGTCGCCCAAGTCATTATTACGGCATCCGAAGTGCGTTTCACCCTTGGAAGATCTTACCAAAGGCTCATTCCAGGAAGTACTGGGTGATAATTACGCACAGGCCAAGAAAGTAAAACGCGTACTACTTTGCACGGGCAAAATCTATTACGATTTACTCGAAAAGCAACAGACAGATCAGCGTGACGACGTTGCTATTGTCCGGTTGGAGCAGATTGCTCCGTTCCCAAAAAAGCAATTGGACGCTATATTGGGGGCCTACAAAAAGACCGAGATTTTCTGGGTACAAGAAGAACCCGAAAATATGGGATCGTGGACGTTTCTGTTACGCATCGGCATGAATCTGCCAATAATTGCTCGTAAAGCTGCGGCCTCACCAGCAACAGGGTACGCAAAAATACATATACAGGAACAAGCCGACATCGTTCGGAGAGCGTTTGAATAAATTCAGTTGTAAGTTGTAAGTAACTAAGTTGTATAGGGTTAACCACCCCGGTACGCAGACTTATTTACTCACAACTTGCGCACTTACAACTCGATATATGGCCGTTGATATGAAAATCCCTCCTGTGGGGGAATCCATTACCGAAGTAACCGTTGGCACCTGGTATAAGAAAGAAGGTGATCACGTAAAAATGGACGATGTTCTTTGTGGACTCGACTCCGACAAGGCTACGTTCGAATTAACGGCCGAAGCCGATGGTGTTCTGCATATTCTGGCTCAGGAGGGCGATGTATTGCCCATTGGTGCCAGTATCTGTACGATTGACAGCGGTGGCAGTGCTCCAAGTCCTGCCCCAACAGCTGAACCAGCCAAGGTAGAAACGCCGGTACAAGCTGCCCCTTCGCCACAAACAGCCCCCGCCGTACAAGCTGTTGCAGAGCCCATTCAGGCTCCTGTTGCCAAGTCGGCGGCAAGCGTTATCGAGATGAAAGTTCCGGCCGTGGGCGAATCCGTTACGGAAGTGACGATTGCCTCGTGGAGCAAAAAAGATGGTGATCAGGTTGCCCTCGACGAAGTGCTGTGTGAGCTTGAATCAGACAAAGCTACGTTTGAGCTTCCAGCCGAAGCCGCCGGAATACTTCGTATTGTAGCTCAGGCGGGCGAAACCTTGCCCATTGGTGCGCTAATTGCTAAAATTGAAGTAGGTGCAGGTGCTGCCGTAACGCCCTCAACTACACCGGCTCCAGCCACGAGCGCGCCAGCTCCCGAAACATCTTCCAATGGCCAGAACGGAAACGGTTATGCCGCTCATTATCCGTCGCCCGCAGCCGCCAAGATTCTGGACGAAAAAGGCGTTAACGCCCAACAGGTTCAGGGTACTGGTGTTGGTGGCCGTTTAACAAAAGATGATGCCATGAAGGCATCACCTACTCCGGCACCAGCCGTTCCGGCTCAACCGGCCGCCCCAAAACCAGCTACGCCAGCAACAGCCCCTGTAGCCAGTGGAGAACGCGGTCAGCGCCGGGAGAAAATGACTTCCCTTCGCCGGACAATTGCCCGTCGATTAGTGGCCGTTAAGAACGAAACTGCTATGTTGACCACCTTTAACGAGGTGGACATGAAAGCTGTTATGGATCTGCGGAATAAATACAAAGACAAGTTCAAAGAGAAAAATGGAGTGGGACTTGGCTTCATGTCATTCTTCACGAAGGCAGTTTCCATTGCACTCAAAGACTTCCCGGCGGTGAACGCGCAGATTGATGGCGACCAAATGGTCTTCAATGATTTCTGCGATATTTCGATTGCCGTTTCGACAGAGCGGGGTTTGGTTGTTCCGGTTATTCGGGATGCCGATAAGCTAAGTTTTGCCGGTGTCGAAAAAGAAATCGTTCGGTTAGCCGGTCTGGCTCGCGACAATAAACTGACTATAGACCAGATGACGGGCGGCACGTTCACCATTACGAATGGTGGCACCTTCGGTTCGATGCTGTCAACGCCCATTATCAACGCGCCACAATCGGCAATTCTGGGCATGCACAACATCGTTGAGCGGGCCGTAGTTGTTAATGGTGAGATTGTGATTCGTCCAATTATGTATCTGGCCCTGTCTTACGACCACCGGATTATTGATGGTAAAGAATCGGTTAGCTTTCTGGTTCGTGTGAAACAAATTCTGGAAGACCCTTCCCGTATTCTATTTGATATGTAATCGGTATAGTTTGATCGAACCTGTTTTAACTTTTGTTCAGGATCCGATTTTGTCATTCCGACGTAGGAGGAATCTTCGCTGATAGGCAAAAAATAGTCTCACACGAAGATTCCTCCTACGTCGGAATGACAAAAACACCCATTTTCTTTCCTGATTTTTGAAAGTTCAAACAGTAACCCATCAAAAAAGCCGCTCTGAAAACTTCAGAGCGGCTTTTTTGTGATGAATCTTTTCTATTTACTCCTTAATTAAGCTTACACCACCCATTACGGATGGTTGCGGAATGCCCATAAGTTGCAGGATTGTGGGAGCGATATCGGCCAGTTTACCATCGTTTAACGCTGGATGATAGTCTTTATCAATCAAAATGCACGGGACTAAATTGATCGTGTGGGCGGTATTAGGCGTACCATCCTCGTTAGTCATGTATTCGGCATTGCCATGATCAGCAATAATAATGGTTGTATAACCATGTTCTAACGCAGCTTCTGTAACGGCCTTGGCACAGGCATCAGCCGTTTCAGCCGCTTTTATAACAGCTTCAAATACACCCGTATGGCCCACCATATCGGTGTTGGCAAAGTTCAGGCAAATAAAATCAACTTCTTCTTTCTCTAATTCAGGAATGATCGCATTACGGATATCATAGGCCGCCATTTGGGGTATCTGGTCGTATGTCTTTACCGGTATGGTAATCGACACGCCCTTTTCATCCTGAATAACCATTTCTTTCGGCGATGGGCAAAGGAGTCTTTTTTCACCCGTAAAAGGTTCTTCGCGTCCGCCCGAAAAGAAGAATGTAACGTGGGGATATTTTTCTGTCTCAGCGATCCGAATCTGCTTCCGACCCGCTCCGGCAATTACTTCACCCAATGTATTTTGCAAATTGTCTTTATCGTAAATCACTTTTACGCCGACAAACTCACTGTCATAATTGGTCATCGTAATATAATCCAGCGCCAGTTTCGTCATTCCCTGTTCCGGAAAATCCTTCTGCGTCAGAGCTTGCGTTATTTCGCGACCCCGGTCCGTACGGAAGTTGAAGCACAAGACCACGTCACCTTCTTCGATAACAGCAACCGGCGACCCATCCGCTTGGCTTACGATGAGCGGCTTTATAAATTCATCGGTAACACCAGCATCATACGATTCCTGGATTGATTTCGTCACGTCGGCAGCGGCTATCTTTTCGCCTTCGCCCTTCACCATCGCGTCGTAGGCTATTTTAACCCGTTCCCAACGGTTATCGCGGTCCATGGCATAATAACGGCCAATAACACTGGCAATCTGCCCGGTCGAAACGGCCATGTGCGCCTGCAAATCGGTCAGATACCCAATACCACCTTTAGGATCGGTATCGCGTCCATCGGTAAAGGCATGAACAAAAACATCGGTCAGGTTATGCGCATGGGCAATGGATAGCAAACCTTTAATATGGTCAATGTGCGCATGAACTCCCCCATCCGATACCAAACCGATAAAATGCACTTTCTTGTTATTGGTTTTTGCATAGGTCAAGGCATCAACCAGAACTGGCTCGTTATCAAGCGTATGCTCCTCAACAGCTTTATTAACCCGTACCAGATCCTGATAAACCACTCGGCCAGCGCCAAGATTCATATGGCCTACTTCGGAATTTCCCATTTGGCCCGCCGGTAGACCAACAGCCAGCCCCGACGCTTCCAGCTTACTATTCGGGTACTTCGGATAAAGCGAGTTCATAAACGGCGTGTGAGCCGCTTCAATAGCCGATACTTCGGGCTTAAGCGGAATGCCCCAACCGTCGAGAATGATGAGAATGACTTTTTTGTCCATCTTTTTAAAAAGTAAAAGAGCGAAAGGATGAACTAGCAGAAACCTAAAAATCGGGCGTAAACCATTTTCACGTTTATACTAGTTCACCCTTCCGCTCATTAATTAAATACGTCAATAACTGGCGGCAGCAACGGAGGGTAATCTGGTACACCTCTTCAAAAACCTCCGGGCCTTCATAGTAAGGGTCCGGCACATTGGGCTGGTCGCTTACGTCTGGGTCGAATTCGCGAAGTAAAAAAATTGTGTCCGTAGAATACAGTCCCGTACTCCGATAATTAAGCTTTTCTATGGCTTCGAGATTGGTTTCATCCATTGCCACAAAATAATCGAACTCGGCTAAATCTTCACCAATTAAGCGTCGGGCGCGATGCGCGAGTGTTAGGCCGTGTTCGAGTGCGTTTTCGCGGGTTCGTCGATCCGGTAATTGACCGAGGTGAAATGAGGCCGTTCCGGCCGAGTCAGCCTGAATCTGTTTGTCTAGCCCAGCTTCGGCAACCAACGTCCGAAATACACCCTCCGCAACGGGCGACCGGCAAATATTACCGTAACAAACGAAGAGAACATTTACCATAATGACGAATAAAGACCGGGCCGATGGCCCGGTCTTTATTATTTTTCTAACAGTTCGTTCTGCTCATTCACAATAACAAACACATCTTCACCGGGTTTTCGCATCAGGTATTTTTCGCGGGCAAACTTCTCGCGAAGGCGATCATTGCCGAGCACTTCCTGTCGTTCTATCTGCACCGCTTTAATTCTAGCCTGATAATATTTAGCATCGCCATCGAGTTCGCGTAGTTTCCACCAGTTCCGAACCTGGGTTAACAAATCGTTCGCATCAAAAAATGTCATCCACACCAATAGCCCTAAGCCGGTGGCGACGTAGAAATTACGGAGATAGCGAAAAAGACGGTTGAACATAGTTTTGGTGGGGGGGGGGGGGGGGGGGGGGGGGGGGGGCAAATCGGCCACCCGGAGAAATTTAAATTTTGGGGGGTGTTGTTGGGGCCGGGCCCCCCCCCCCCCCCCCC
>CAXVWN010000469.1:0-13431 GCA_964263725.1 Spirosoma sp. | reverse complement strand
TGACAAAACGGAGTCAGCGGGCAGAAGCATAACAGATTACTATAAGCCTGATATTCTTTTTGTAAAACGATGAATGCCATAACTGTAGCGGTTATGGCATTCATCGTTTTGGCTATTGATGGTTAAGTAGTCATGCAGGTTTAGAATGTATTATTTGGGACCATCCTGAAGGGGTCATATTGGGCAATAAACGATCGACTCTCAATCTGCGTGGTTACTTATTCTTCCTTTGGCTGGCTATCCGTAACTATTAAGCGTTCTAACCGTTTTTCAAACAGATACTTAACACCCGGTGAATGGAAAAATTTCAGGAAAGTGAAACCTTACGCATGGAAACGTTCAGCGATGGCGTTTTTGCCATTGATATTACGTTGCTAACCTTTCAACTGAAAGCCCCCAGCCTAAAAGATGCCACCTCTACCCATACCCTGGCGATAGCATTGCTCCATCAGTGGCCAAATTACATCGCTTACTTCGTTAGCTTCACGACTATCTTCATTATCTGGCTAAATCACCACCGAATGTACAATGTCATTCGGCATAGCGACGCCCGGTTTATGTTTTATAATGGGCTATTACTACTGTTAGTCAGCATTGTACCCTTCACCACGTCGTTGCTGGCCGACTATATTAATACCCCTGCTTACCCACTTTCGGCCGCTATATACATGCTTCTTTTCGCCTGTATATCCGGCACATTATTAAGCATGTGGAACTATGCCACCGAGAACTATCGGTTACTAAAACGGCCTGCTGCCGATGTACGCACACAAACAGTTCGTACCAGCCTGATTGTCAGCACCATTAGTTATATAATTATAGCCGGATTATCATTTCTAGTACCTTTTCTGAGTGTTCTGATTGGTTTGGCAATAGTTGTTTACTTAGCCCGGTTAAAATATCACCGTGGCAAAGTCGTTTAATATACTAGACTGCTATGCTATTAACGAATATATTCCGCTCCCGTTGGCTTGGGTTGTTATTGATCACGGTTAGTGCTTGCACGGGTGTTGGCCCAACAACAAATTTGTTTCGGCCAACGTCGCCCCACGAACAATATGGGCAGTCGCTCTCATCGGCTAAACTCGACCGTACGGCCCTTGGTGCCGATTGGATCTCGACTGGTGAACGTGCCCTTCGCGATTCGCTTAAAATCACAATTCCGTACCGGGAAAGCGGCTATTTTTCGGCCAATAAAGCCTTTGCCGTTGGCTATCGACTCGATGCACAACGGGGCGACCGATTTCTGGTGAAAGTTGAAACGCAGGGCCAGAAAGAAGCGCAGGTATTTATTGATGTATTTGCACTGGAAACTCGAAATCGAACCACACTACTGGCGGCCTCAAAAGCTGACACAAATGTGCTGGCCTGGGAGCCACGGCGAACGCAAACGTGTTTGATTCGCATTCAGCCGGAATTGCTTCGCAGTGGCCGCTATACCATTACAATTACCCGCGAGCCAGCCCTGAGTTTTCCGGTAAAAGGCCGTGACAGCCGCCAGATAAGCAGTTTTTTTGGGGCTGTTCGCGACGGTGGTCGTCGGCGCCATGAAGGAGTGGATATTTTTGCGCCCAAAGGTACGCCTGCACTGGCATCGGTAGATGGCACCATTTCGGGCGTTGGTGTGAACAAAATAGGTGGTAACGTTGCTTTCCTGACGGACAACGACCGCAGCATTCGGCTCTATTATGCCCACCTCGACCGGTGGAATGTAAGCAACGGGCAACGAGTTGTTATTGGTGATACGGTTGGTTTTGTAGGCAATACCGGCAATGCCCGGACGACTGGACCGCACCTTCATTTCGGTATTTATGGCTTTACCGATGGCGCTACCGACCCACTACCCTTTATTCGGTTAGGTCGCGGTCCGGCCCGGCAATCTCTGCTTTCGGCTGCGCGACTGGGCGATTCGGTACGCGTATCAACCGTTCGAACCGTTGTTCGGCTCGCACCCAATAGCGATGCGGTTATTCTTCGTGAACTACCTAAATCATCAGCACTTACGATCATCGGCGGCACCGAAACCTGGCTGCGCGTTGAATTGCCCGACGGCCTGACTGGCTACATAGCGAGCAATGCAACCGAAGTTGAAAAGAGACCGCTCCGGCGTTTAGTTTTACCTACCGCCAAACCCTTGTTAGATGCCGCCGATAACCAGGCCGCTGCGATTAAAATACTACCAATGGGCTCCGCAGTCGATGTGCTGGCGATTGAGCGTTCGTATCAGTTAGTTCGTAATGCCGATGGTCAAACCGGTTGGGTATCGTTAACAGGCGTGGGAGCGCCTTAGAAATTCGCTCAGACCAAATCGAATAATAGTATCGGTTACCAAAAAAGCCTGCCACATGGCAGACTTTTTTGGTAACCGATACTATTATTACTTAGGCAACCTTTTGCAGTCCTTTTACTTTTTCCCAAGCTTCCTGCAATTCAGAAAGTTGCTTTTGCAGGACTTCTTTGATGTAAGCCGGAATATGGTCTTTAGCAATGGCGTCCTGATAAGCTTCAACAGCCGCGCTTTCGCCAAACTCAACGGAACTCAACACGGTATCCCGATCTTTTCCCGTCAAGGCCGATTTGATATCAATCCAGGCACGGTGAATTTTACTCGATACATCCGTAGAAGTGGCATCAGATACCGCCAGTCCATCGATACGCACAATATGATCGGCCAATTGACTACGGAAGTTCTGGCTCTGGATAACGTAATGCCGGAATAAGTCATCTAATTGGGCATCTTCGGTATCGTCAATAGCCTTTTCGTATCCCTGAATGCGGTCATTATTGATTTTGACCAGATCATTTAGATCGTCAACAATTTCTTTATTCGTAATCATAACAGTCGATTTTTCTATAGTTTGTAAACTCTTATTACAACTAGCTCTAAGACTGATTGTTTACTGAGTTTGCCGAGTTTTATCGAAACTTAACATACGTACTAACCTATATACCGGTAAACTAACTGGATGGCTAATTCAACGAAAGAGACTTGCTCCCAACTTTAGATACGCTAATGATCAGGCAAGATTGCCTGCCGAAATTCAGCCGGAGTCTGCCCCGCTTGCTTTCTAAAAAATCGCACGAAGTAAGACGGATCACTAAAACCCATCAGAAAAGCAATTTCTTTGACTGACTGAGCGGTGTGCGTTAACATCCGTTGTGATTCAATCAGCAGTCGCTCCTGCCATAGCTGGCTGGCCGTTTTTCCGACAATAAGTCGGCAAATATAATTCAGATAATTTGGTGTCAGATTCATCTGGTCGGCATAGGCACGCACCTCCCGCACGGTCAGAAATTGCTGTTCCAGAAGTTCTTCATATTGCCGGAGTCGATCATACAAATGCATTTCAGGGCCTGTCCGCTGTTCGTGATACAATCGACTGGCCGTTTCCAGCAGAATATGCACGAAAGACAAAAACACATCGGACCGGTTGGGCTGACGGGCTTCATATTCCTGATAGGCATATGACAATAAATCGCCGAACAACGTCGGTTGCGGAATGGCCGACAAAAGTGGCTGGTGCTGATGCGAATGGAAAAAAGGATATTGATAGAGCCGGTTCCCAAATCGACCTTTAAAAAAATTAGCGTCAAAAAACAGATTATAACCTTGAGTATCAGGCGCCAATTGCCAACTATGAATTTGTCCCGGCGTTAGAAAGTAAAGCTGATGAGGTTCAATAGCGTACGTTTTGAAGTCGATGGTATGCGTGCCACTTCCCTGGCTAATCCACATGACCAGATAAAATGTATGAGCGTGAGGATTGTCGATTCCTTTAAATTCCTGAACCAGCCGTTCTAGTTTAATCATATAGAACGGCTTATTAGGCTCGTGGCGGGGAAATGACTGAATCT
The DNA here is from genome assembly GCA_964263725.1 of Spirosoma sp. Lineage (GTDB taxonomy): Bacteria > Bacteroidota > Bacteroidia > Cytophagales > Spirosomataceae > Spirosoma. Next base: position 9,576 of record CAXVWN010000469.1, on the reverse strand, counting down.
GGTAAACCGGAACCGGCGAATCGGAGTTCATTTGGTCATTTTTCATACACTCCAGTTAACCAGTCACTTATCGTCATATCAGTTATGGTTTTGTTGAGGTCACGCTACGTAATCGTATAGTCGAGCCTTTCTCGAAACCGTATTGACTGGGCGGGCTTGTCAGCGAAATTTGAGCAATAACCCCATCCCAACCCGCAATCTGACTGGTGTTAAGCTCATAAGTTCTAAACTGGCCGTCGCCAGTAATTGGAAAATCAACGTATCGACCCGGCGTTTCCATAAAATCTACTTCATCGGCCTTTCGCCAGGACAGGCGGGCAACCGTGCCTTGTGTTTGGAAAGCTGCCTGCACATAAATCTTAGGCACATCGGCAGCATACCAGAAACGTAGTGGCGAGGCCACCCGGAAACTTACATCGTTTTGGTTTTTACGAGCCCAAGTCGCATTTAATTCGTTCTGAATGGGCCAGCCCCGGTCGGTTGTGTTGACATAAAACCATCCCTGCCGGTCGTTCACGAAGTGATAATCAGGAGCCGATGGTGACCGGGGTTGATTGTAGGCAAACTGCCGAATATCGGTCAACCCACCCACAACAAGTGTATATTCAAATTCATACGTGCCATTATGATCGACTAACAAAAACTCTTCACCATTAATATAGCCCGCCGAGATATCGAATTCTCCGCCTTCGTGAGGCTGCCCAAAGGCTCCTGTCCGGAACCGGACTTCATTAGCTTTAAACAAGCCAACACCCCGTCCTGCTTTATTTAACAAAGCCGCCCAATGTTCTGTACTGTACCGATTTGTGATATTTCGGTCTGTAAATTCCGTTATGGCATCATTCGTAAACGGTTTCAGACCTACATAGCTGATCATGCGGTCGTAGGTACCATTCAAATACACGCAGGGAAACTCCTGCGTTCGGGCTTCGTATTGCGTGGTATCGGTACGACTCACAACGATACGACAGCGCACATGCACTGTGTTTTCTTTAATATCCATCCAATGTTCAAACGTACAATCGGCAGGTTCATCAAAAAGCGGCCAGATAAGCGGTATTGTCTTCACATACAACTGATTATCTGTTTGTAGGTAACTGACAATACGAGCTGGATGAAGAAAATAGTCGCCTGCCTGCACTGGGTTCCAACCCAGGTATTTCCATTGTTCAACGGGTTGCTTACCGTTTTGGCTGTAAGGATAGGGCCCACCATAAATAGCCGTCTGTATTTGACGGCCCAGATCTGGGTTGTTAACCATATTTTCGCTGCTGCCCGCTTCGGTCAGGTACGTAATTGCTCCGCCCATGTTGAGATCAATGCCTACCCGAATCTTGTCATTAGCCAGAAAAAGTCGTTTTTGAGTAGAAGGCTGTTGCTGACCCGGTAACCCGCCCGCAGGTGGATTAACAACCGCAGGTGCATAAGGAGCATTGGATGGATAATCGCGAACGCAAGTAACAGCCAGGCAGCTGATTAGAACGTATAGAAACAGAAAATAAGGGCGAGTCATAAACGTGGAGTATGAAGCATCAGTTTAGTCAAAAATAAAGTGTTAGCATTCTTTTTCCAAGAATGACCATCAATTGGCAGGTTTAAAGCTGTATTTAGACCTGATTTATAGAGGCAAGCGTAATTTTTCGAATAACACCCTGTTCCTTTCCCTTGTAAGCGCTACTTTTGCAAGATTTTTGGGTATCCGTTAACGGCCTATCAGTCATTATTCTTATTTGTTCATTCACTAGTCAATAGCTATTATTCATTCGGGGCCGCTCGGCGTGAATTCGCCCGCGCGGTTCACTGTCCCGCTGAAAAATGCCCAAAAATACCAACATCCGCTCCGTCCTTATTATTGGCTCAGGCCCCATTGTTATCGGCCAGGCCTGTGAGTTCGATTATGCTGGCTCACAAGCCGCTCGCTCCATTCGTGAAGAAGGCATCGAAGTATCGTTGATCAACTCCAACCCGGCCACCATCATGACCGATCCGATCAACGCCGACTATGTGTATCTGCTCCCGTTAGAGAAGAAATCCATTGTCGAAATCCTGAAAAAGCACCAGGAAATGGGCAAACCCATTGATGCAGTATTGCCGACAATGGGTGGTCAAACGGCGCTGAATCTGGCTATCGACTGCGATAAAGCGGGTATCTGGCAGAAATACAACGTCGAGATTATCGGAGTAGATATCAAAGCCATCGAGACAACCGAAGATCGTGAGAAATTCCGGTTACTGATGCTTGAGCTTGGCGCAGGCGTTTGCAAAGGTCGCACGGCCCGTTCGTTTCTGGAAGGGAAAGAAATAGCGCAGGAGATTGGCTTTCCGCTCGTTCTTCGTCCATCTTATACACTTGGTGGTACCGGGGGCGGCTTTGTGAACAAGCCCGAAGATTTCGATAAGGCGCTCACCGCCGGTTTGCACGCATCGCCGGTTCATGAAGTACTGGTTGAGCAGAGCGTGATGGGCTGGAAAGAGTATGAACTGGAATTGCTACGGGATAACAACGGCAACTTCATCATCATCTGCTCCATCGAAAACTTCGACCCGATGGGTATTCATACCGGCGACAGCATTACGGTTGCACCAGCCATGACTCTGCCCGATACACTGTACCAGAAAATGCGCGATCTGGCCATCCGGGTGATGAGCGGCATTGGACAGTTTGCGGGCGGATGCAACATCCAGTTTTCGGTCAATCCACAAACCGACGACATTATTGTTATTGAAGTAAACCCACGGGTGAGCCGGTCGTCGGCGCTGGCATCAAAAGCAACGGGCTACCCGATTGCTAAAATTGCGGCTAAGATGGCTGTCGGGTATAACCTCGACGAGTTGATAAACCCAATTACGGGCACAACATCGGCCTTTTTTGAACCCGCTATCGACTACGTTATCGTAAAAGTGCCGCGTTGGAACTTCGATAAGTTTCCGGGTGCCGATCGTTCACTGGGCCTTCAAATGAAATCGGTAGGTGAAGCGATGGGCATTGGGCGTAATTTTCAGGAAGCCCTGCAAAAAGCCTGTCAATCGCTCGAAATACGGCGCAACGGCCTTGGGGCCGACGGCCACGAACTTACCGACCGTAACGCACTGACAGAGAGCCTGCAACACCCAAGCTGGAACCGGCTATTCCATATTTACGATGCCTTCAAAGCGGGCATGTCGTTCCGTACGATTCAGCAGTTGACCAAAATTGACCCCTGGTTTCTGCACCAGATTGAGGAATTGATTGACGTTGAACGTGAAATTCAGCAGTACGATCTGGACGATATTCCGCCCGAGTTACTACGCATTGCCAAGCAAAAAGGATACGCCGACCGACAACTGGCGCATCTGTTGCAGGTAAAAGAGAGTAAAATATATGATTACCGCCAGCGGCACAATATTCGGCGCGTGTTTAAGTGCGTAGATACCTGCGCGGCTGAGTTCGAGGCAAAAACGCCGTACTATTATTCGACGTTTAATAATCAGGTTCCCATTACTACCGACCATGCAGAACCTGTTTCTGACTTGCCCGGTAACGAATCGATACGAAGTAATCGTAAAAAAGTGGTTGTATTGGGCTCAGGCCCGAACCGGATTGGGCAAGGAATCGAGTTCGATTATTCCTGCGTACATGGCGTATTAGCCGCGAAGGAAGCGGGCTACGAAACCATCATGATTAACTGTAATCCCGAAACTGTTTCGACCGATCCTGACATTGCGGACAAACTGTATTTTGAGCCGGTTTTCTGGGAGCACGTTCACGCCATTATTATGCACGAACAGCCCGAGGGCGTTATTGTGCAATTAGGTGGACAAACGGCGCTGAAAATGGCGGAGAAATTGACGCGCTATGGTATCAAAATTATTGGTACCAGTTGGAAAGCCCTCGATTTGGCCGAGGACCGTGGTCATTTCTCGGAACTGCTGAAAACGTTGAATATTCCATACCCGAAATTTGGAACGATACGGGAATCAGAAGGAGCATTGGAGTTGTCGCGGGAGTTGGGATTTCCATTGCTGGTTCGGCCAAGCTACGTGCTGGGCGGTCAGAACATGAAAATTGTCATCAACGAGAACGAGCTGGAACAGCACGTGATGAAGATTCTGGAAGATATTCCGGACAATAACATCCTGCTCGACCATTTTCTCGAAAACGCCATTGAAGCCGAAGCCGATGCCATTTGCGATGGTGAAGATGTGTATATCATTGGGATCATGGAGCATATAGAACCGGCGGGTATTCACTCCGGCGACTCCTATGCTGTGCTGCCAACGTTCGATTTGAGCGACAATGTGATTCGGCAAATTGAGGAACATACCCGAAAGATTGCTGTTGCTCTTCAAACTGTTGGGTTGATAAACATTCAGTTTGCCATCAAAAATGAGGTGGTTTACATCATCGAAGCCAATCCTCGGGCCAGTCGCACGGTACCGTTCATCTGCAAAGCTTATCAGGAACCTTACGTCAACTACGCTACGAAGGTGATGCTGGGCGACAAGAAAGTGAAAGATTTTGATTTCAAGCCGGTGAAAAAAGGATACGCCATCAAGATTCCAGTATTCTCGTTCAGCAAATTCCCGAACGTAAATAAGGAACTCGGTCCCGAAATGAAATCGACGGGTGAAGGCATCTACTTTATTGACGACCTGACGGATGATTTCTTCCAGAAAGTGTACTCCGAACGGAATTTGTATTTGAGTCGGTAGGTAATATGCGTCATCTCATTAAATAGTTGTGCCACATCTAAAGTAAGTGTGGCACAACTATTTAATGACTATATGCGTTGAAAGTGCATACATTTATAAGTCTTTACATAGTTTAGTTTAATAAGCAAAAAATGACTGCTCTGGCAATTGAACTGGATGATCAACTGGCTAATGAACTAAGGCAGGTAGCTGAATCTCTACAGACTAGCGAGGTTGATCTTGTAAGAAAAGCCGTCGATACGTATTTGCGTCAACAACGGATGGATCAGATTCGCGCTGAAATGCAACCATATGCTGAAGCAGCCGGTCTTTTAACTGAAGATGATATTTACAAAGAGATTTCGTAGATAGTCAGCACTTTTATACTTTTTTTGAAGAGGTCAGGTGAACGCAGAAAGGCATAATTTTGCCCTGACTAAATCAATAAAACATGGCTAATAGTTTATTATCTTCTACTAAAATACTATTCGATACAAACGTTCTTATCTCAGCTTTCATCTTCAAAAAATTCTCGGGTGAAGTCTAAAGTCTATCAGCATTGTGCCGAACGGTACTCACTTTATACGTCAGAATGGATTCTTACTGAATTATCTGAGAAATTAGGAAGCAAAAAATTTAAATTGCCTTTGGCACTGCAAGAATTAATAGTAAAGCAAGTAACCCAAGATGCTCAACTCGTTTTCCCTACCAACGAGCTACCAACTGACTCTAGAGATCCCGACGATAACAACGTGTTACAGGTAGCTCTATTTATTGAGGCAGATTTTCTGGTTACGGGAGATCGAGACCTTTTGGTCCTGGAGCGAATCAACACTACTGAAATCATTAATCCCGGCCAATTTTTTGAGCGGTACATTGCCCGGTAGCCCTTCATTATTAGTTTATTTTACATCTTCTGAATTACTTAAGCAATCATGCAGAATTAATCCCACACACATGCATAAAAGATACTTTTCATGTGTGCGGGATATTTATCGCTTAATTCAAAACGGTTTTTTACCAATTAACTTTTTAAAAACCTCTTTTACCAGGATCGGTAACGTAAAATTGTGGCTCACGGCGTAGCGGAAGTGGCCCGTATTGATCGTTTCGATGGGTTTCCCATTTTCGCTATGCTGTACCACTTTTCCGGTAGCAATGTTGATCACATGCCTCAGGTTGAGATTCTTAGAGAACATATCCGAGAACCGGGGGGAGTAGTACATGCAGCCCTCAAAATAATAATGCGTCACCTGCGACCAACGGGTTACGTTACCACCTTTGATGGGCATGCCGCCGTGTACCAAGTTCGACGACCAGATTAGTACGTCGCCTTTCTGCATGTGAATTTCCTGGCGCTTATACCCTTTTGCCTCCATGAATTCCTCCATGAAATCTTCGTAATTATGGTATTCAGCATAGTTTTCCTCCGCTTCGATACCAATATCAAAATAATTAAACTCCTCCTGACGATGCGAGCGCGGGTAGTAAAATAATGGGCCATTATTGGCGTTGGTTTCTTCCAGAGCTACCCATACGCCACACATAAACCGGGCGGGCGTACAACTGAAATGGATCGTATCGGAGTGTGCCCGTTGCTGAGTACCAAATTTAAAGTTAAGTGTCTGAAACGGAATGGGTTCCCGGTCGTAAAGTAATCTTAGTACATCGAAAATTTGTGATTGGCTGGCTAATTCACGCACAGGATTGTATTTCTTCCAAAGGTCCTGATGTCGGGTAGGCTCATCGCCAACATTGGCCGGATACTCACCCCTAATTTCCTGCAACGTACGATCAATTAGTTCATGGCTCACCTTTTGGCGTAATACTAAAAAACCTTCTCGATTATAGTGAGTAACCAGTTCACGTTGCTCATCAGTAAAGTCCTTTTTTAGTAACAAATCGTCAAAAAATGGGGATTCAACCCAGGGAAGATTCATTCTTTGAGCAACAGAAACATTCTTCATGACATTAGTATCATATTATAGTTTTTACCATAAATACCTAATTCTCAATTATATATCGCTAATGTAATAGTATAATTACACAAAAAAATATATTCCCTAAATCCTCATATTTAGGATTTAGGGAACGGTTAATTTTACTGTTTTTATACTATTTTTCAAATAGTAGTTATCAGCAGCTGTAAGTAGGCTGATTTGCTCTTTTTGGCACCTGAGCGCCATTACCTGTATTTCTATACCAAACAAAATGGCCTGCCTTGTTCGTGAACAAGGCAGGCCATTAAAAGGAATCAACTATAAAGCTAAAAACCTAACCCAAGGGCAAATCCACGAACGGTTGGATTGCCGGGCAACAAAGCGCCCGGAGAAGAAGAACCATTTGTCAGGTTGATCGTATAAATTCGAGTCGAACCAGCCGATCGTAACAAGGCATAAGCCGTACCCGATGTACCACCAATATCAAACCCATTGGCGCCTTCAGCCGCGAAACCCAGTGACCCTATAGTTGTCAGCGTACCATCGTTCGGAGGCATCTGTCGAACCAGCATTGCCGTAGCCCCTTGTGTATCAATATTATAGAGTGTAGTTGTCGTAGCTCCAGCGAAGTTGTTGGCATAAGCCGACGCCGTTACGTTTGGCGTCCCCGGATTTAGGGCAGCGTCTGTAAAGGCAACAGCGCCACTACTTGGGTTTAATCGTAGATTCTGGCCTGTGTTCGTCGTAACCCGAATGAGGTCGACGGTGGGGTTAAAGTCAAAGCCAACATCATTTCCAGCCAATAGTGTGCTCAATGGGCCTGTTCCAACCAAAGCAGCCACACCGCTGGATGTATTAATTGTGTAAAGTCGGCTGGTGCTGCCAATCGCGTACAACTGGCCATTTACGGGCCGGAAATCAATGCCATAAATCATTTCGCCCGATTGAAGACCCGTAATCGCTTTTGCAATCGGCGCGGGATTGAGGGGATTAAAAATGAGTAGGTTATTCGTCCCATCAATGGCGTAAGCAACGGGCTCAGTTGGAATGGCCAACCCAATAATTGTGCCGGGAAGGTTGCCCAGTTTCTGCAAACGACCGGTTGTAAGATTAATTTGTTGCAGTTCTGAACTGCCGTTAAACGTTACTGCCACCAATCCATTTCCGTCGGGAGCAATATCGAAACCAGCCGCACCGGTAATGTCTAAGCCTAATGGCCCAACATCCGTTAAGGTGCCGTCGTTTGGCGGATTCTGTATGTATAGCCGATCGGTAGCGGGGTCAATATCATACAGCGTTGTGGTCGTTACGCCCGCCCGATTGTTGGTGTAAGCTACTTCCGAAATCATGGCACTCGATGCGCCGTTGATCGGGCCATCAATGGTTACCACCGTACCCGTTTCGGGGTTGAGTCGCAAATTCTGTCCGGTGTTCGTAACCAGCCGGATGCGATCAACAGTTGGATTAAAATCTATGCCAACAATACTACCCGAAACAGTCGGTGCAAAGGGCATGGTAGTTAATGAGCGAGCCTCTCCCGTTGCCGTATTTATGACAAACAAGCGACTCATGTTACTCACACCATACAACTGCCCTGTGGCAGGCCGGAAATCAATCGACATCATTCGCTCACCATTCAGTAGGCTTGCGCCGGTAATGCCCAGCGTCGCTACGGGAGCATTCGAACTCCTGATATTCAGCCGTAGCAGTTGATTGGCATCGCTCAGCGCATAAATCGTAGCATCAGGTAGCGTGGCCGGGTCGGGAGACAAACGGTGATCCTGACAGGAATTAAGTGTCAGTGAAAAGCCAATTGCCAACAGTCCAACGACAATAGGAAGGTGTTTTTTGTAAAGCATAGTCATAGTTTCTCTCGTTGAAAAATTATTCAGGAACAAACCGAAAAATAACTTCACTTGACTATACGTTCACTCGATCAAAACAGATTCAAAGAAATTAAAAAGAGATTAAAATATTTTAATGGGTAAAATTACACATCTCATAATGAACGCATTACCAAATTTTCTTCAGGCTTGCATAGCTTGCGAAACTATTAGTCAGCAACTCACCCCGATCCATAGCCAATGACGTTGTAACCAGAATACCGCGCCATTTATTAATAGGCCACTGGGCTGCCAAGGACGTGGATAACTGATGGAATACCTGTGGATAAGGTTGTTTATAAGACCCAAAATTGCGGCTGTAAGCAATACGCGTCGTTAATGTAGGACCACGCCGAAAGGTGCCTGTACTGCCCAGATACCAGGCAACAACCCGGTTATTCGGATAATAGCCATTGCCAGCAAAACCATTGCCTATTTCAGGGGTCAAATCGGCACGTGGCATAATAAACGGGGTGCCAATTGTACTGCCCCGGTATGACCATCCCTGAATGTACTGACTGTGATTAAAATAGTTGTCGGCTCCCTGATAGCGAGCTGTTGGGTCGAAGGTTGGGCCGCTCTGATCGGTGGTGCTTAGCCATTCCAGAACGATGCGCTGAAATCGAAACCGGGTGTTTGCTGTTGAGTGGTTGAGGTACCGTAAACCCGTCAACCCGTCGGGCACATTTTGCAAAGCCAGGCCCGACGCGTCGTCATACATGTGCTGATGATAGAGTAGCCAGTTGCTCCTGTCGCCCTTCCATTCCAAAGCCACATCGTAGCTACCAACATGATTTCCCAACCGGTTCGTACCATCGAAACCGGTGAAGCGATCGTTTTCCAGGGCATCGGGATAATGACCAATTATAAGCGATAAATAGTCTTGAAACGAGGTTGACAGATGACCGTTCACCGCCAGTGGTGTTCCAATCAAATAATCGGCATGGCCACCCCACTGTACCTGATGATTCAAACCGCCGTAGAACCGAAAACGCCAGTTTGGTTTACCGATACGGGCATAAAAATATTTCTGGTGGAGGTAACTGCCCTGAATGTATGAATTTGTAAACCAGCCGTGGGCA
>CAXVWN010000468.1:0-3445 GCA_964263725.1 Spirosoma sp. | reverse complement strand
TTTAGCAAACCACAAGTGGTATTCGCCGATCATTGGCAGGTGAATGCGTGCCCTCATGCCGGGCCGGTTGTGGCACAGTTGGGCGATGATATTCTGATGACCTGGTTTTCGGGGAAAGAAAATGCGGTTGGTTTACGACTGGCACAATTGGGCTCGAATAAACTGGTATCGAGCGTCATGTCAAACCGAGCGAAACATCCCCAGGTAGCAGCAACTGGCAGAAATTTAGTGTGGGTTTGGGACGAAGCGATTTCTAAGGATGGCTCTGGCGAGATGGGTTCGTTCGTGCAACGCATTGGTATGCGAACAGTTGCCGGAAAGGAAGTCGGGCCAACAACCTATTTAACGCCCGAAACGGTCGAGGCCACGTATCCGGCTGTACTCGCTGCTAAACATGGTGTGCTGGTTGCTTACGAGCAGACTAAAGATAAAGCGAACGCCGTGATTGTCGTGCGGCTGGTCAACGCTCTTTAGGTAAACTGCTTTATATTTATATGAGCAAATTGGCCTTGAGAAGCAAAAATTGTTCTTTTAGATCTGGTAAATCTACATTGATGACGTACCACATAATCTCATAATCGACACCAAAATACCCATGAATGAGTTGATTTCGAAAACTGATGACACTATGCCAGGGAATTTGGCTATTGGCTTGTTGTAGCTCTTTAGGTAGTTGATTTGTTGCTTCTCCAATAATCTCAAAATTCCGTTCAACTGCGTCTACAGTACGGGTGTCTGCTAAAAAAGATTCGTAATCAAGACCTTCTGTGTAGGTTTCGATTTTTTCGATGGCCGTAAGAATATCAGTCAGTAATAATGCTGGAATGCGTTTAGACATCGATCAGATCGGGTTCAATAGCAGCAAAATAAGCCGGTTTTATTCCATGACGGGAAACCAGATCAACGGGCTGGTGTAATAAATTTTCTAGCTCCAGGGCTAGTTCGAAAAATTTCAAACCGACTGGTTGGCTGAATTCAACCAAAATATCCACATCGCTATCTGGTGTAGCCTCATTGCGAGCAAAAGAACCGAATAACGCAAGCCGTTGTATAGGGTAGCGGGTGGCCAACTGTGACCGATGTTGTGACAATAACCGACGAGTATCCTGTAATGTGTTCATAAGCCACCATCAAATGATGCCCGAAAATAACGAATCCTTTTTTAATTTTCGGGCATCATTTGATGTTGGCTTATGAATGTCATATTACAACTTCACTTGCATCGTTAAGTAAACCCCTTGCCCGTCGGAGGGGAGGATGCCGGGTCCCGGATAACCCGTTGCCCGGCGGGTGAAGTAAGCCCGATTTGCCAGGTTGTTGAGGCTGCCTTCCAGACGAAAACGGCTAAACTGATACGACAAGCTGGCGTCCATAATAGCATACGCTGGAATCAGGCCGATAACTGCCGAAACACCACCCTCAGTAGCATTCGTCGCGTCGGAAAACTGGTTGGAAAGATACGTGTACTGAAAGGAGGCTTTCAGGTTTTTGTAACCCAATCGAACCCCGCTTTTAAGGTTCACATTCGGTACAAATTCAACCTGATTACCAACCACGCCGGCAATCTCGCTGGCTTTGTAAGTAGAATGAATTAAGGCTACATTGGCGAACACAACGCCACTCAAATTAGTATTCTGTGGGTTAGCCAATCGCAGGAAATCACCTTCGGCGTAGGATTCCAGCCCCATAATAACTGCCTGACCAATATTGCCCCGTCTCCGGAGAACCCGGTCGTTTGCGTCGTAAAATTGCACCTCGCCAATGCGGTTGTTGTAGTTCAGGTAAAAGGCACTAAAGTCGAAATTATAAAGCGTGGTTTGCGTACTGCGAACACCCAGATCAATAGAGTAGCCTTTCTCATCCTGTAAGTTTGGGTCAATTACCGATGATGGGTTGGCAATCCGCATATCGCTGAAGGTAATCGAGCGGTAGTTCTGAGAAATGTTGCCGTAAATATCCAATTGCGTTGTCGGCTTGTAGCTGATTCCCAGACCACCTAGCACAAACTGGCGTCCGTTCGTGCGGACTTCATTGCTGCGCGTGGCGTTGATGATATTTCCGGCAAGGTCGCGCGTAATGGTGCCATAAAAACCGTTGGCTGTGGTATGAATATATTCGAAGCGAACGCCGGGCGTAATCGACAGTTTATCACCTATATACAGAATATTTTCGGCAAACAGCGACACATTTCGATTTGGAAACTGGTAGTCGGATGCGATTCCCTGATCGTTGTCGATAAAGTTAAAATTGGCATCTTTTCCCGTGCTTCCCAAGCCTTGTACACTGTGGTTGTAGCCGTGATAATAGCGACCACCCACCAGCAAAACCGCCTGTTTTTTGGCTACGTAATACCGCTTTAAGTACCGGGCTTCGGCACCATAGTTCTGAAAATTACCTTTAATCAAATCCCGTTCGCTGTTATCGTCCACACTGGCCACGCGGTTAGGCCGGAAACCCAGCGAATACCGATACGCATACAGGCCAAAGGCCCTCAGATTGAACTCACTGTTAGCGTTGAACTTATAGTCGAAATGCAGGGCGGGCATAGTCCAGTTTACCTTAAACCAGTTGCGCTCCCTCCCGGTTACTTTGTCGGGGGTTTTCGGCAAACATAGCGTCGGTGAGACCGCCCGGTTGCTGAGCCAGATAACTCATCTGCGTAATGTCGATACCCAGCGTTGTGTTTTCCGAAAAATGATAATCAACATCAGCGAAGATTGTGTAGTTGGTGAAATGTGAATTGGGCCGCCAACCGTCGCCTTTCTTGTATTGAAAGAATGTGTAATAACTCAACTTGCCCACCGTACCGCTGGCGCTGGTGAACGCATTATAGAAACCAAATGAACCAATACTTTGCCGGGCAATCAGTTCAAATTTTCGATTGGCGACTGGCTTTTTCATGACAAAATTTAGCAATCCGCCAAACTGGGTACCGTATTGAAGCGAAGCCGCGCCCCGTACAATCTGAATGCGCCCAACGGCTTCTATCGGTGGGGTATAATAACTTTCCGGATAGCCCAGCGCATCGGCACTGATGTCGTAGCCATTCTGCCGCACGTTGAAATTGGAGCTTCGGTTGGGGTCGAGACCTCGCCCGCCAACGCTGAGTTGCAGACCGGCGCCTTCATTTTCCCAGATGTTCAAACCCGCCACCCGAGCGTAGATCTGCCGGGCGTTGTTGGTCGATAGGTTGGCTACGAGCTGATCAGGAATAATCACTTCTGATTTTTTACCTTCGTAAATTCCCATGCTCTCAACACCCCGCATTCGAGTAAAACCGAAATCAGATTGTTTGTCGGTAACAGTCACTTCGTCCAGCGTTTCAAGCCGCCGGGCTACGCGAATTACCACGACCTGGTCCCGTCCGGCAATAGTTGTCGACTGTTTAGTCGCTTTGAAATCGGGTGAGCTTGTGTGTAGAACATATTGGCCAGCAGACAAATCA
>CAXVWN010000467.1:0-14353 GCA_964263725.1 Spirosoma sp. | reverse complement strand
ACGAATTTGATCCTGAACCTGTACTCCCGTTTGTAGTACTTGTAGTTGTATAGAAAACTGTAGGGCACTGTGCAAAGCTGCTTTTATAAAACAGCATAGAGACACAAATACTTAATGATAAGAAAAAATGTTTCATTTGATGATTAGGTTAATTAGAGAATACGTTAAGGGGTAATCTGCATACTATTTTGGTAACTACGGTTGCATTAAGAATATATTAAGCAGATAAATAGTAACAATTTAAATATATATAATTATGTTATTAACTATGTTTAATGCTTAATTAGTAAACGGTAGCATTCTGGCGAGAAATTATTAAAAGGTATTAAAAATACAAGCTGAGTACAAACAAAAACGCCAATCCCAACTGGGATCAGCGTTTTGTCTACTAAAATAGTAAAGTAGAAACCAGAATAGGCGTGTTGTATACCCACGTTACTCACAGTGTTGATTCTCTGTTCGGGGGGTATCAGCTACAATTGGTTACCCGGCTGTGTGTAGTAATCATTTTCTTCGGAGCCATTACGGTCATATCAGCTAGCTACTAGAGACATCTGACCGGAATCGCCAAGTTCCCCGGCGGGTTGCTTACCGCTTTCGTCGATCCCGAAACTATTCGGAGAGTAGTAATTTTCTATGGGGTATACTGAATGATTTATTGAGTGACAAAAGATGCTTTTAATAAGCAACTTAATTACCAAGATAATAGCTCGAGTATTTGTCGATATAACCATCAATTAAATCAATTTAATTGATGGTTATATCGACAAATACTATCTTCTTATGGCTGTGTTATCAGCTAAAGGCTAATTCTATATTAATCAACTAGGGATGCAGGGCTTGGGCTGGCTGAAATGGCTTGTTGTAGGATGCCAATAACAAGTAAGTATTGAGCGGCTGCGTAAGTGCTCATAATTAGCCAAGTAGACCCGGCTATAGGATGCAGAAATTTGTCTATCGCGATGGCAGAGTCAGAAAGGATAAACAACAATGCACCGGCTACAACATAACGATAAGCCGACGAACTCCCCTTATGTAATCCTTGGGACTCGGATTGGTTTGTTTGGGTAGTGAGTAGACCCATTAAACTCAGGCAAAAGACATAGATAACAACTGGCCACCATAATACAGTTAAGGTTGGGTTTTCTGAGAATACAGGTCTAAGTAAAATCAGAAAAATAATGTCATAGAGAACAAATGGTATAGCCGTTCGCCATAGCGATTGGACATTGATTCTGTGTCCAACCTTGTGTATAGACTGCCAGAAAACGATGCTATAACATACCTGCATCAACAGAAACGAACCTAAACCCAACGCGAATAAATCTACTTCGCGAATCATTAAAAAAACGTCGCCCAACAAGGCAAATACCATACCAATCAGTAGTATGCGTATATAGGAAGGTGAGTTGGTTAGCCGGTAATTTTGCCAGACATACAGCAGAAGTAAACTCATAATCAACGGCTTGCTGCCATAGTGCAGCCAGTGAATAGATAGGGTGTCGCCTACCATTTCGAGCAGCGTAACGATTGCAAAGGTAATCGTGAATGAAAGGGTAGGTTTTGCGAACATGGCCGTTAACAGAAGAATCGGATACTGCTAACAATATATAGAATAGGCCCCGGAATTATAGTCTGTCGGCTTCAGCGCCAGAGAATATAATCAAACCATTTGGCTGAAAGTACGTTTATAAAGTATTGCTTACCAAAAAGAAACACAATGGATAAATTACAGAAGTTTGAGTTGATGAACAAGATTGTTCGTGAACTTGAAGACCTCCAGAATAGCCAGACAGCCATAATCGAGAAAATAGGCAAGATCGAAGTAGACAATATGAATGGCCTGAACGACTCGTATCTGGAAAAAAACCTGGGTACTATGCACGGAAAGATTGCCGAAAATGTCGATTCCGTAACCGAAATTTTCGCTCACTTTGAGGCTCAACGGGATGAATATGCCGAAAAAAATAGTGCTGCTATTGCAGCCATTGAAGCGGCTGCGGCCCTGGAAGCATTGAAATAACCATTCTTTCATACAGACAAAAAGCCGGGCAACTTGCCCGGCTTTTTGTCTGTATGAAAGAATGAACTAACGTATCTGTTCGGGAGTGGCGGGCAGATGACGAAAAAATTTGTGGTCGGCGTAGAAAGTGCCTCCGGGAATAATTGATGCTAGCAAAGCCAGTGCCGTTTTGCCCAGCGGCCAGCCATATTCGATCTTCCCTTGAATGACGGTCAGGATATAGAGCAGGAAAAGTAGGCCGTGAATCGGACCGATTGCTTGTACGGCTTCCGGATGACCGCCCAGCCGCTTTAACGGAACAGCAATAAATAAGAGGACGAGGTAAGAAATACCTTCGGCGAAGCCTATGACACGCAGTCGAATTTTAGGAGAATTAAAGAAATTCATCAGGGTTGAATTAAGCAGTTAAAGAGTACGTAACCAGGGACGCGAGGCCAAAGGAGAAAATGGCCACGGTATGGCTATCAGAATTAATATAAGGCCGATCGTGAAATAAATTGCAGTCGTTTTGAATTTCTGCCGTGCATCGGCTTTACGTTTAGTCAAGCTTGAGCCAATCGTTATAATAATAACTGACGTGAACATAAGGCTAATATGAATTAGTCCGAAAAAGCGAAATTCAGGCGATTGACTGGAATCTGGAGAGAAATTCCAATAATACTTGACAATTGGACTTATGAAATAAAGATAGAACCCAAGTAATAATTGAGTATGAACAATGGAGGTTGTTACGGTGCGAATCGTCTGATCAACAGCGCGATAAGGACGATTTCCAAGCCAGCCTGAGTAGCTGCTTCCCAGCGAGAACAGCAAACTTCCCAGCACCAGCCAACGAAAAATAGTATGAATGACTAAAAGAATCGGATAAATCATCAGACGAATAATAATACGAAAAGAGTACCGCAAAGTTCAGCTAGCCGGGTCATTGTGCAATAGCTTCAAACCGGCGAAAATTGGTCGGAATCAATCATTTTTCGAAAAGCTGCCGGGCTTGTCTGTGTATATTTCCGAAATAGCTTACCAAAATTTGACTGATCATCATAGCCCAATTCGTCGGCAATCTGGGCCACTGTCAGATTGGATTGAAACAGCAGCACCTTCGCTTCCAGAACGATACGTTCGTCAACCCACACCGAAGGCGATTTTTCTGTTCGGGCTTTGATTACTTTATTCAGGTGATTTGGGGTGATATTCAATTGATCGGCGTAGTAGCTTACCAGTCTGTTTCCGCGCACTTGAGTCGTGAGTAAATCCATAAATCGCTGAACAAGCCGGTCGCCTGCATCGGTTGTTGATACCGTCGAACCGACGTAAACTCGATTGATTTCGTTTAAGAGAGCGACCAGATAGGGGAGGATAAGATCCGTCTTAGTAGAACCATTTTCTGTATAGTCAATCGTTAGCCGCTCGAAAATATTGTTTATAAACTTCGTCTGCCGGGCCGACAGCGAAACGAGCGGATTGCCCGTCAACTTTAGAAAACCAAAGTCTGTATCACTGGCTGTGCCAAGCAGTAACTCCTGGTTAAAAAAGCACAGGAAACCTACTGTATCTTCCCGAATGGCATCTATTGTAAAAATCTGCAAGGCCGGAACAATAACTAAGTCCTGAGCTAACAACATGTATGCCTGATGACCAATTGTTGCTTCAACTTGCCCGCCCGTAACCAGAATCAAGGCATGATTGCTGGTTCGGGAAGGAGGGAGTGGCAGCTTGATAACCGGCCAGCTATACTCAAGCGGGGCTACAATAAACTGGTTAAAATTGTCTTTAAATCGTTCTGTCCACGACTCGTTTTTAATGAGAAAACGTTCGCGGGCCATCTCGGGACTAATGGCAGGAAAGGGACTACCGGGCGTCATGGCTGATAAACTAATTTGCTGGCACGAAACGTCCCGTCGGCGGCTTGCAGCAGTTTAGCCCGTAAACGTGGATTGTAATTTGGCCGGTCGGCTAGAAATTTGCGCACTAATTGGGTTATTTCGGGCGTCTGGTAACTTGACAACGTTGAGCGAAGCCACGATTCAGGAAAGAAAATATCGCCCGTCCGCTGAATCTCTTCGACCAAATCTAAACTTTTGGGCAGGTACTTGGCCGAGGTTTCCAGCCGGAGTGGATGATGCAGGTAACCTAGAGCCGCTGTTACCCAGGCTTCATGTTCGCGGTTGGTTGCGCTGGATAACGAGCTGAAAAACGTGTCACGTGTGGCTACGTCGGTTGATAAAGCGGGCATCATGAATTCCAGGCGTTTTCTGCGGTCCGGGTTTTTAATGCGAGTCAATTGTTTCGCCAAAATTTCTTCGATCGGGTAATCTCGTACGGCCAACGCGAGGGCTAGCGAGGTGTAATCGTCTTCTGTGAGTGTAACGCCTGATGGCGCTTTTTGCTCATTCCAGATCGTGTACAGTTTCTCGCGGGCTTCTGAACTCAGGGCGATAGTCTGGTACAATCTGAATAACAGTTTCTTCTTGCCGGGAGCGGTCTCCTGCTCCATAGCTCGCCACGCTTCCCGCTCGATAGATGCTGCAAGGGATGGACGATTTTCGGGTTTGGTTAACGTCCAGACAATCTCCGATAATTGACTGGTGAGTAAGCGCAGATTCAATTCTTCAGGCTCATTACTCAACAGTTTTTGGTAAGTTGTCGCCAACTGTGCCGGCGTAATAACTTGCCCGGAAAGCATGTTTTCGTAGAGGTTAATGTAAGCAGCAGCCCGCGTTACGGGATTTTTCAGTGAAGTCAAATTTGACATCATCACTGTATCGACTGGGAAAATTCCGTAGCCTTGCCCCGCCGAATTAAATACCACAAACGACGGTACGGGCCTCCCAACGGCTTCGTTCAGTATAATTTGTGGCTGAGTCATGTTTACCGTTAGCTCGTCGACATGGTCCGGGTAAACCAGAGAAACCTCGAAACTCTGCGGCCACAATCGATTGGTGCCATCTTCACCTTTTTGTGAAATAGAAAGACGACTGATTTTGCCGCCCTGTTTGTCGAGTTGGTACGTGAACGTTGGGCGGCCTGTTTCATTGACCCAAACGCGGTTCCAGGTTTGTAAATCGGCTGGGGTATGCGTGTCTAAAATGCTGATCAGATCACTCCAGCTAGCGTTGTCGGATGTATATTTTTTAAGATACTCCCGCAGTCCATCTCTCAATGCAGTTTTACCCATTAGCTGTTCTAATTGCCGCATCATTATGGGTGCCTTATGGTAAATGATGCCACCGTAGAGCGAACCGGCTTCCTGCAAATTGACCAGCGGTTGCCCAATGGGATTGGCCCCTTCGGTACGGTCAACGCCATAAGCCGCCGGAAAATGGTCGACTACAAATTGAAGGTTATAATTGGCGTCGGGGGTTGAGACTTCCATAATCTTGTCGGCCATGAAATTGGCGAACACTTCTTTGAGCCATACATCGTCGAACCAGCGCATTGTCACCAGATCGCCAAACCACATATGCGCGGTTTCATGGGCAATTACATGTGCTCGGGATAGTCGCTGATCGCGCGTAGCGCCATTGTCTAAAAACAAGGCGGAGGACTTGTAATTAATAGCTCCGACATGTTCCATCCCACCGTATTGAAAATCGGGGATGGCCACAAAATCGAACTTTTGAAACGGATAAGGAATCTGGGTAAAGTCTTCCAGAAACTTCAGCGCATCGGCGTGGAGCGTAAAAAGCGTTTCCATGCTCAATTTCAGTTTGGTCGAATCGGTTTCGCGGTGGAAAAGCGTCATCACCCGACCGTTCAGCGTACGCGTTTCGGATGTGAATTTTCCAGCGACGAATGAGAACAAATAAGTTGGGATACGATCCGACGCCAGGAAGTTCACCGTTTTACGATTTTCCACCACAGATGAGTCTTTCACCAGCGCATTGGTCATCGCTTGCCAGTTGGCAGGAATAATCAGTGAAACCTGAAAAGTAGCTTTCAAATCGGGCTGATCAAAGCAGGGAAAAACCGTGCGGGCGCGGTCGGGAACGAGCAATGTATACAGGTATTCATCGTTACGATTGAGTGACAAATTTCCTGCTATAAATTGAATGGAAATTGTGTTCTTATCCGGCTTCAGAAAAGCAGTAGAAATTAGCAAATGCTCGCTCTCAAAGACAACGGGAATAGCGGCTCCATTAACCGAAACATTCTGGATATGAGCGCGTTCTTCTTTAAAGTCGATTGGTAACTGCGCCGGACGTGTACTTTTTTTTGAGCGGACTTCGGCCCAGTCGAATGTAATCGTTTCGGTTGATAGAATAGGCTGGCTTTTCTGCGCTGGAATGTCGAACTTTAGAGCATAGGCCAGTTGGCTGATTGCCTGCTTTCTAGCTTTAGCCAATGGTTGTGATACGCCGGTTTCAACCATAATTGAATTAGCTGGTAAAGAACGACGGCTACAGGACATAGCCAGTGAAAGAATGACGAGTAGTGTACTTCCGTAACGAGTAAATTTTGGAAAGTTCCAGCCCATAAGTATAAGGGTTTGGTATTGGGTTAGCAACGTTGGGTCAAAAATAAGGCACTCTATGAAACAGCACCTATCTTTTCTGTTATTGCTGGCAATTATCAGTCGCGCCATGCCGGGCTGGGCCAATTCGATCCTGATTCCAATGGACGATAAGCAGTCGAATCACCTCAAAGCTTACGGTATTGCTTACAAGATTCTCAAAGAGGATCAGGACGTTGATTGGTTACTGAATTACAGGGGCGGCAGCTTTATGGTTAAACAGACAGCCGCCATTGAAACGGAATGCCGGGTGCGGGGCGTTTCGTTTGAGACTATTTCAGATGCCAGAGCTGCATCTATCCGTCAGCAATTGGCCGATCCCGATTTGAACATGAACGTGGTGACGCTTCAGAAAGCGGCCAAAATAATTGTGTATTCGCCCATTAAAGTCAGCCCGGCCGAGTTTGAAAATACAGACGCTGTGCTTCTGGTATTGACCTACGCCGAAATTCCCTACGAGGTTGTCTACGATGAGGAAATTTTGAAAGGCGACTTGCCGAAATACGACTGGCTACATTTACACCATGAGGATTTTACGGGTCAGTATGGCCGGAACATGCACCGGCAAACTTTGGCCGACATTAAAGCTCAGGAAGACATTGCTCGAAAATATGGCTTCTCGAAAGTGTCGCAGATGAAACTCGCGGTTGCTAAAGCCATCAAAGCCTTTTGTTCGGGTGGCGGTTATCTATTCGCTATGTGTTCGGCCGCCGAAACGCTCGATATTGCACTGGCCGCCGAGGGCGTTGATATTGTGGGCAGCAGTTACGACGGCGATGATATGGACCCCAATGCTCAGTCGAAACTTGATTTTAGCAAAACGTTTGCGTTCGGTAATTTTACCCTCGAAGGTGACAATGGATATCGGGGCTTCTCCACCTTCTCCGATATAAATTCGGCTGGCGGACGCGGTTTCGACCAGCCCAGCGGTTTCTTTGAGTTGTTCAATTTCTCGGCCAAGTGGGATGTTATTCCGGCCATGCTTACTCAGAACCATGAATCCATCATTAAAGAATTCTTCGGTCAGACAACCGCTTTCCGAAAAACAGCCGTAAAGCCAAGTACATTGGTGATGGGGGAGAGCAAAACCTCCGATCGTTATATCTACGGTGAATCGGGCAAAGGCCAATGGACATTTTATGGCGGTCATGACCCCGAAGGTATGCGCGGTGGGGGCGGCTTTCGTAACCCTACCGACCTTAATTTACACCCACATTCGCCCGGCTACCGGCTAATTCTGAATAACGTTCTGTTTCCATCAGCCCGGAAGAAGAAACGGAAGACGTAAAATTGTGGTGGTGTCAACGGGGCCGCTCGCGCGGTACTACTCAAATGGCGGTTACTAACAACCGCCATTATACAAGTCTAAAAACCCCTAAACCCCCTGAATGGGACTTTGCCTAAGCACGAATAAAGTCCTATTCAGGGGGTTTAGGGGTTTTGATGGATACCTCCTATCACAAGCCTTTAAGTAAGCTCGTGTTTATCAAAATGTCAGTACAATTTTCCCGGTAGTCCGACGGCTTTCCAGTTTCTGGTGTGCGTCGGCAATCTGGCTGGCGGGTAGCACCTCGCTCACTGTTATTTTTAGTTTCCCGTCGTCGATAAGCTGGTTAATTACCCGCAGGTCATCGCCACTGGTATGTACCAGAATTCGTTCGGCATGAATATCGGGCCGAATTTCCAGCACTTTATCCATGTCTCCGTAAGCGATTGAAATCAGGCTCCCCTTCTGTTTGAGAACCTTGGCCGACGAAAAAATCGTATCGACACCAGCCGTGTCGAAAACAAGGTCAACTTCGCTCACCGATTCTTCGACACTATTCTGGGTATAATCAATAAATTCATCGGCACCCAGCGATCGGACAAAGGCTTCGTTTTTGCTGGAAGCGGTGCCAATTACATAAGCGCCAAGCGCTTTTGCCAACTGCACGCCGAGGTGACCCACCCCGCCCGAAGCGGCCTGAATAAGAACCTTATCGCCTGCTTTTAAATGACCGTGCTCAGTTAGGGCCTGCCATGCCGTTAGTACGGCCAGTGGCGCAGCTGCGGCCTGTTCAAACGACAGTGCCATTGGTTTTAGGGCCAGATGTGCTGCTGGTGCGGCCACATATTCGGCGTAAGCCTGACCGGGTTTTGGGAAATTGACCATGCTATAAACAGCATCACCTACGTTAAACGATGTTACGTCTTGCCCCACCTCAACGACTTCACCGGCTATATCCCAGCCGAGAATAATAGGGTGAGAATAGCTTTTAGCATAGGGAGATACGCCGGTTCTGGTTTTATAATCGGCAGGGTTTACGCCAAACGCTTTTACCTTTACCAGTACTTCATCGGGTTTTTTTGTTGGGTTGGGGATATCCTGAATGGCGAAATTTTCGGCGCCACCCCAATCGCTTAACACAACGGCTTTCATACGCTTACGTTTTGTGATTCGTTTAGTCCGATTTTAACAGAATAAATACGAGAGAAATTCGATCTTATACAGGCAACAGCCGAAAATTACCCGTTACCGGATCATAGTCGTACTGCCGTGGAATACCAGTGGCTAGTTCAACTTTCTCGATGTCTTCGGGACTGATATGTTCCAATTCCATCAGCAATGCCCGGAGGCTATTACCATGGGCAACTACCAATACCGGTTGACCGGCTTGCAGATGCGGTAGAATGGCTGTTTTAAAGTAAGGAATCACCCGCGCGTGCGTTTCGGCTAAACTTTCGCCGTGGGGGGGCTGGTCAGCATAGCCTCGTCGCCAGCGAAAAACCTGTTCAGCCCCAAAGCGCGTTTCGGCTTCGAGTTTATTCATGCCCTGCAAATCGCCGTACATACGCTCATTAAGGGCTTTACTTCGGTCAACGGGCAAATCTGCCTGACCAATTTCATCCAGAATAGTAGCCATCGTTTCGATAGCCCGTTGCAGAACAGAGGTAAAGCCAATCCCAAAGTTTGGCGGTTGATTTGCCTTAAGCAGAACACCAGCCTCGCGAGCTTCATGCCGGCCGAGGTCAGTTAAAGGAGTGTTTGTGACACCTGTAAAGCGATTTTCTAAATTCCACTGCGATTGCCCATGCCGGACGACAACGAAGAGAGACATAAACTGGCGAAACTGACTATATGGTTTACTACCTATATGTCATGGAAAGTGTTCAGATTAAAGGCTATTTTAGGCTAGCCAATACAGGTGTGGCACCAAACGAAATTGTGTTGCCTAGGGTAAATTGATTACTTCGGCTACTATATTAGTCTCAATAAGTACTTCTTTCGCAAAGGAGCGGTGACCTCTGGGCGACATCAAATAAAGTTTTCCACCCTTAACGGCGGCCAACTGACTCAGTAATTTCAACTTGGACAATAAATGGCTGGCGTCAGCGGCATTTGTCTTTAATATTACCTCAAAGTACGACTCCTGATCAAATTGCTTTCCTGTTACATCAGGAACAAATTGTTCACTGTCCTGCTGACGACCATAGGAGATGGGTGTTTGATGGCCTTCGATGTTGGCTCTAATGTCGTTGAAACCATGTACTCGCACCCAGTCAACTACTTTCGGGATATACGCTTGTTTGCTCATGAATAAGGTAATTTAATTGTCAGATCAGATAGTTAGCTATAATCCGCTGAGTTCGTCAACGCGGTAAAATGTACTTGTTGATGAGTTGGTTAATGACTATGACAATATCAGGAATCTTCCGATTTCTACTATTGCCCGGATTAGCTCTGGTCAAAAAACCGCTATTTTACAGCTAAGTAATCTTACTATCAGAGGGTAAGCCCGCCAGCAATAGTGCTGCTATACCGGCAGTATAAATAGTTAGCCCATAAAAAAGGGTGCGTGTTGCACCACTTTATTTTACAAACAGACGGCAAGGTACGAAACTATCCTGAGACAGACCGTCAGTTAAGCAATTGACCTGTTCCTCAATTACTCAATTTAGACAGTAAATTATACCCTAATGTCAACGAACAGTGGGGCTGCTTTTATGTGTAGGCAACTAAAAACAAAATAGTACAACTGTTGGGGTGTCATTATTTTCTAAAAGAAAAGTAGTAATCTGGGCTCTGATTAAGGGGAAAACGAAAACTCTCAAACCGGTCTTTTAACCGGTTTGAGAGTTATTTATTGGCGTTTAGAAACTGCATCAACGTTGGTGTGATCATAGAATGTATCGATAAGATAGTTTCATTAATCGCATAAATGTTTATATTTTATTTATATAAGCTGCCTAAAAATAAATTTAATGTTTTCTCTAATAGTAAATAGGCACTTTTGAGCTTAATGCCCTATTGTAACTTCCTCTATGCATCCTGATTATAGACTTTCTAATTTGTTAGCTAGCGATACTAACACCCTTCCCAAAAGCCCTTTGAAGGCTCGACGATTAACGTTTCAGCGCGGTTGCCCATCATGTCAGCGATCGCATGCATTGGAGCGTATTCCTCGCCCCTTTGTGATTAAGTACATGCTACTTTTTATACCTACACGAGCCTATCGATGCTATAACTGTGATCACACATTTATTCGGGTAGGTTAAAGTTTATAAGTTTCGATTTTCGTAGTGGTGTACCCCCAATACACAAATGTGCCAGTCCTGTTTTTGAATTGGACCGGCACATTCGTGTACGCCATAAGCGCAGTAATCAGGTACAGTTGGTAGAAGCACATCTCAATCCACGGCTGGTTTAGCCTGGCAACCGGGCGGAAAATGTATATTTGTGCCTGTTTTACCTACTGCACTCTACAATTATTTACTAAAGGAAGCCTATATTATTTGCCGGATAACTGACTTAGTCGATTCATAACGGCTTGATATGTCGTTTGTGCTGCCTTTAAATGCTGCTGATATTGATCGAGAATGGTATTATTTCGGTGAAGTAGTTTGGACCGGACAGGCTCTATGGGAAAATTAGTTTTAATGAGCTGGCACTGTTGTTGAGTAAACTCAATGGCTAACTCAATTTGAGCAATATAAGCTTCCTGCTTACTAAGCCGGTGATAAGTTGCTCCAATAAGCCATTTGTTGTGGACTGGTTGAAAGCTAACGGGCTTGTCCAGAACTTGTTGCCATTCGGTTGCTAATGGTTGAATTGACCTAAATAATTTCTTATTATTAACTGAAGAAGAAACAGTATCGACACTGAGCATTAAGTTGATTAGTCCGGTTTGGCCTTTATGGTCAGCCAATTCAATGAATTTAGTAGCTGCGTTAGATAAATACTGCTCCAAAAGTTTATTAAATGATTGAGTAAGATTTTTCATCTAAACAAGAAGATTAGGACGTGGAATTTGCAATCAACTGAAGCCTTAGTTGAGCTTTATTATTCAACGTATTCAACGTCAGTGTATGTTCAGCAAGCTTTTTATAGTGTTGTCTGGATGTTAGTTGACTAAGCCAGTCGAGTTGGTTCATATCGCAGAGTAAATTTTCTAACTCCCCTTGCATAACTAAAACCAGTGTTAGTAGTGACTCCTTAGGACACTGGCCAATATACAAACTATCCTCTTTGGGCGATTGACAACTTTCTTTCTGCTTACCAATAAACGTAACTAATGCGCTGTGATACATATGAAAATCGCCGATGGCTTTCATCCAATTAGCCAGTATATATTCAGAATTAAATTCATCATCTGATGATGAATCGGGGTGTGGTAGCTGAATAGGCATAGATTTTTTGTTTAACTTTTGCATATTTTAATAAGCTAAAGGTTAAACAAAAATTTCACTTATTAAAATTTCATTATAAATAATATAGACGGCTACTTTCAAAAAACATCAATACAAACTAATAGCAGTTATTATACTGTTAATTAACTACATAGATCACTTAATTGAGATAAGCAAAAGAATAAGCTTTAGTGCTTGTATGATGTATTATTCACCATTTTTTGATAGAAATTTTATCAACTTACAAGTAAAAAAGAAAAGTTACAAAAAGTAAATAATTGTATACTAATAGATTATTGGCATTATGAAAATTAGAAATTCGTTTAGCCGGGACATCTTTCGATGACAATTTCGGAAAGAGAAACAGTTAATTCTCAGTCATTCTGAAAAGATTTATATAAGATTAGCCGAAATCAAGGGTAATTAAATTACCATAGCGGAAGGTTCTGGTGGCAGGGCTCTTCACGAATAGACCGACGCAGACAGTACCCAACATATTGCCTAATTAAATCAGCATGAAATTGAGCAATGCTACAAACTCGTTTCTAATTGTTCCTCTAAACAGAGCATGTTTTATCCCTAATTTCATTAAAAGGAATGGGTTCGCTTTTCGTTTTAAATAAACGCCATCGCTCCTTCGCTTGCCACTTCTCCAGAGCCTCAAACCTGGCTACCTTATCCTGACTCAAGTCTATTATTCGCTGAGTTTGATACTGAATCAGTATAGCCTGCTGCCATATATTAACACATAAGAGCTTTTCGTTTTCGTATTGCTTGCTTAACTCCAGGCGATAATGAACTTCGGTAGCATGAAGCGCCGTTTTTTCAGCCAAATGCTGCTGCCGAAGAATAATCAATCGGTTAATCCAGTAGTCCTTTCTTATAGAGTTTTACAGTTGAAGGCTCAAATATTCATACTTTTATTACACGTAAAAATTTTATAATTATAAGAAATTAATCGAAATAGATGTTAGAATAAAAATAGTTTAGACGTTTAATAGATAAAATTTGCTAAATAATTATAGTGCTTCATAATTGCATACGTATTTTAAGCACATTGATCATATGACGTTTTCTTTTACTACTGTTACGCCAAAAACTGAGTTTCGCAAATTCTTCTATTACGTTCGTGAAGTGGAGGATGGCCTTGATGTCTTGAATCGCATTGCTGCTGGAGAGGACACACTCGTCAAAGTGGAGCTTATTGATAACAATAAGCGAACTTCGCTACCCGTTGAGGCCTTTGATGGCGAATGTTTCTCAGAACCCATCCAACGCTTAAAAGAAGAATGGCGACAGATTTTGAGCCAACCCGTTAATGTAAAGTCGATTCATAATCAACGCATCAGTATACTATTACGCAGACAACATGCGAGTACAGAAAGCCATATAACCACCCTTGAGCGAGCCATTAGCAAAACGGAATGTTCTCTTACTCAAATTCAAGACAGCACTCTTGATATGCCTTACAATTCTATGCTTCTTAATCGATATAAGGTGATTCTCAAACTATATCAACGGCACTTAGCTACGGCTCAAACGAGGCAGAAAGTATATTTAGCTCGACTAATTCAATTGGATACGTAGCTATAAGACGGATTGTTTTAAATCACAATATTCTCTTCCTAATGCCATTAAAAAGGATGGGTTCACTTTTTGATCGAAATAAACGCCAGAGATCTTCCGCTTGCCGCTTTTCTAGGTCCTCAAACCTAATTACTCTATCTTGGTTCAACCTTATTATTCGCTGAGTTTGATTACAAATCAATTTAGATCGTTGCAATACACTAATATATAAGAGCATTTCGTTTTTAAACTGCTTACTTAACTCTAAGCGATAGTTAATTTCGGCAGTATGAAGCGCTGTTTTTTCGGCCAGATGCCGCTGTCGAAGATTGATTAGTTGGTTAATCCAAAAATCTTTTCTCATCGAGTTTTACAATTTAAATGTCAGACATATAGACTTACAGAACAAGAAATAAGTTTGCGATTTTGTGAAAATGTAAGAATACGGGTTAAGAAAATAAAAAAATATTAATTGATTATTAGTTAAAGTGTAACTAGCTGATTATAAAGGATTCATAATTAAATAAGTTATTGAAATAGATTAATAACATGACGCTTTCATTTACTACTATTTCTCCCGAAGCAAA
>CAXVWN010000466.1:0-2791 GCA_964263725.1 Spirosoma sp. | reverse complement strand
CCCCCAACTTTTTGTTATCGTTTTTTTGCTTTTTGTTTTTTTTTTTGGGGTGGGGGTTTCCCAAACCCTTCGATTTTTTTTCCTGTGGGGTGTGTTCTAACCCCACACCACACATCATTCATAATTATTTTCCTTGTGCTTCGACTACTGCAATAGCGACCATATTAACGATTTCGCGTTCCGATGAACCTAATTGCAATACGTAGACTGGTTTGCGAATGCCGAGCAAAATAGGGCCAATAGCGTCGAAACCAGCCGCTTCACTCATTAAGTTATACGCTATATTGGCCGCTGATAAGTTCGGAAAGATAAGTGTATTCGCTCCTTCGCCAACGAGCTTACTGAACGGATGGTTTTGCTGAAGCAACTCCGTATTAAACGCTAAATGAGCCTGAATTTCGCCATCCACAATCATATCGGGGTGTTTCCGTTGCAGAATTTCGACCGCTCGATTCATCTTCTCTGCATCGTCACCTTTGGCACTACCGAAGTTCGAGTACGTAACCAGCGCAATGCGCGGCTTGATGTTGAACCGCTCGACGGTTTGAGCAGTTAGCTCCGTAATTTCGACAATTTCTTCGGCGGTTGGGTTGAAATTGACTGTTGTATCAGAGAAGAACAGCGGCCCGCGCTTGGTGAGCAAAATGTACATCCCGGCCACTTTCTTAACGCCCGGTTCTTTGCCAATAATCTGTAAAGCGGGTCTAATTGTATCGGGATAGCTGCGTGTCAGACCCGAAATCAGTGCATCGGCTTCACCCGTTTCTACCATCATCGCACCGAAGTAATTGCGATAATACATCATTTTTCGGGCTTCAGTCGCGTTGACACCCTTGCGTTTACGTTTCTCGAAATAGACCTCGCCAAACCGTTGTATCAGATTGTCCTGTTCGGGCGCGCGTGGGTCAACAATTGGAATTTGTCCTAAATCAAGGCTATTATCCTTAATGAGTTGTTCAATTTTAGTCCGATCGCCTAACAGAATGGGGTGTGCAATGCCTTCATCCCGAACCTGTTGAGCCGCTTTTAAAACTTTTAGGTTTTCGGCATCGGCAAAAACAACCCGTTTAGGATTTGCTTTGGCTTTAGTCAGAATGACCCGTGAAATCTGGTTATCCTGTCCCAGTCGCCGGGCTAATTGTTGTTCATAGGCATCCCAATCGGTGATGGGTAACCGCGCCACACCCGATTCTATCGCAGCTTTTGCCACGGCCGGAGCAACCGTCGAAAGTAGGCGTGGATCAACAGGCTTGGGTAAAATATAGGTTCGCCCAAACGTCATATTGGATTCACCGTAAGCCAGATTCACCAGATCGGGAACGGGTTTTTTAGCTAGATCGGCCAGCGCATAGGTAGCGGCCAACTTCATAGCTTCATTGATTTCGGTGGCCCGCACATCGAGCGCACCCCGAAAAATATAGGGAAAGCCAAGTACATTGTTGACCTGGTTGGGATAGTCTGAGCGGCCCGTTGCCATGATAATATCCGGGCGGGCGGCCATTGCATCGTCGTAGTTGATTTCTGGGTTTGGGTTAGCCATCGCAAACACAATCGCATCGGGCGCCATTGAGCGTATGTGGTCCTGACTGACGATGTTTCCCTTCGACAAACCGACAAATATATCAGCCCCAACGAAGGCATCGGCCAGCGATTGAATATTGCGCGTCGTGGCAAATGGGCGCATAATCTCACTTAAGTCGGTACGGTCGGCGCGGAGTGGTCCGTTCACATCGAACATCACCATATTCTCGTATTTCGCTCCCAACGCAACATACTGGCG
This sequence comes from Spirosoma sp., assembly GCA_964263725.1. Taxonomy (GTDB): domain Bacteria; phylum Bacteroidota; class Bacteroidia; order Cytophagales; family Spirosomataceae; genus Spirosoma. Next base: position 1,011 of record CAXVWN010000466.1, on the reverse strand, counting down.
GGCGCACGAAATGGCCGCAGCACCAGCGCCTAAAATCACAAACTTAGACGTTTCGATAGTTTTCTGAACTAACTCCAGAGCGTTTAGCAAGGCGGCTCCACTCACAATGGCCGTACCGTGTTGGTCGTCGTGCATAACCGGGATATTCATCTCGCGTTTGAGTCGTTCCTCAATCTCGAAACATTCCGGAGCTTTTATGTCTTCCAGATTGACGCCACCAAAAGTTGGCTCCATAATCTTGACCGTACGAACAAATTCGTCCACATTCTTCGTATTCAGCTCAATGTCAAATACGTCGATGTCGGCATAAATTTTGAACAGCAGCCCCTTGCCTTCCATAACGGGCTTACTAGCCGCAGGACCAATGTCGCCCAGTCCCAAAACAGCGGTTCCGTTGGTGATAACGGCCACGAGGTTGCCTTTTGCCGTGTATTTAAAGGCATCGTCGGGGTTGGCTTCAATGGCCAGACAAGGCTCAGCTACGCCCGGTGAGTAGGCCAGCGAAAGGTCGCGTTGAGTGCTATACTCTTTAGTCGGAATGACTTCAAGTTTTCCTGGACGACCCTTCGAATGGTAGTCGAGAGCATCTTCGCGCCGTATTTTTTGAATCATACTATTGTTGTTGACGAGTTTTTGGCCTCGGCGATTAAAGCGCGAAGGTACGGAAAGCAGGGCAGAGAAATGCTTGAAAATTAGAATTCAGAACTGCTCTGCCCAAGTGGGAAAACAGAACAAAAGAACAAAAATGTAGAACAATGTACATAAATAAGGTCAAGTGTGCGTATCTCAATAAACAGGTATCTTGGCTTCGACTCTTTGTGGATTAGCTTTTAAACGCTAATTACTGCAATGGTTAATCGGCTTACGCACACCAGCTTGCCTTGCTCATCAGTGATACGAATGTCCCAAACATGGGTGGTGCGGCCTGTATGAATAGGCGTACAGCGTCCATAAACCCATCCTTCGCGCACCGAACGAATGTGGTTGGCATTGATTTCCAGACCAACCGCC
>CAXVWN010000465.1:0-5054 GCA_964263725.1 Spirosoma sp. | reverse complement strand
TCGAGCAGAAAAGTTAAGTTGTTTTGCGTGCGCCCTAATTCGATACCAACACCACCATGAATACCCGGCCGGAAATCGGTCTGCTGCCAGAATTTGATGTCTACGCCACCAACCAACCGGGCCGCGTGGGTTGATGGTTTTTTATAAAACGCTCCCAATTGAGCACTTAGTGGCTTACGTTCCTCCGATTTACGCAAGACAACACCAAGCCCGCCATACAATCGCCAATTATTCACAACTCGGCTGTAAGTGGCGTCCAACAATTCATAGTTGACCGAATTTGCCGATGGAGCCGTTATTTTATTCCGGTAAATATAGTCGTCGCCCAGGTGAGATGACAAGTGATAAACCCGAAACCGGTAATTGTTTTCGCCCCGACGGACATTGTAAATTATACTGATTTTATAATCAGTATTCATAATTTGCCGACGCGCTTTGTTTAACAAATCGTCATGATAAGCTTCAAACTGTGTGAATGAAGCTAAGTCCAACACCCACTCTGAAGAGTGGCCCGGTTCGGTCGTTCGACGGTAAAACGCTTTGGCAAATCCAAAGGCAAATGGCACAATACTACCTTTATATTTCTGGCCTTCGGTCCAGTAACCCGGCAAAACACTCCCATACGTTTGTGCCTCAAGGGGGTCCAGTAAAATCGGCTCAAATAAATGCCCTTTCGGTAGAAACTCCCGTCGAGGCCGGCTCACCGTTGGCTCACGACTTCCACCAAGCGCTACCGTAACCGAATCAACCGACTTCGGTTTTTTCTCCCGCTTAACGCGTTCAGGACGGGGCGCTTTAACGGGTTGATCAATGGGAACTGTTGAAGCCGGGTCCGCCACCATCGGAACGGGTACGGATGCCGGTTCTGGAGCAATCTCTTTCGCTCGCTTTTCTTTTTTTTCTTTCCGTTTTGGCTCGGCAACGGCTGGTTCTGACGGTTGGCTGACGGTTGGCGTTACAGGCACGGCAGCCGGTTTCGGATTGACAACCTCTGGCTGTTCAATTACTTTTCCTGCTTTTTTAGCCTGCCGCTGCCGTTCTTTTTCTGCCTGCTTAGCTTCGTACTCGCGTTGTTTTTGTGCCCACTCAGCCCGAATTTGCCGTTCGCGCTGAATTTCACGATCTATTTTTTCTTTTTGCCGTTGTTCAGCAGGCGTTAGAACGCGGGCAGGTGGTGTAGGCGTTTGCGCCAAAGCCCTTGTTACTAATAAGAAACTCAGTAAAAGAACCGATAGCGTTTTTTTCATAAAATGAAGGTGGGGATTAACACCTAAGCAGATTGAATGATATCCGACAAAGGAAATTACTGTTTAAGTTCAGCGTAGTGTTTGTAGAAATAAGGGATGGTTTCAATGCCCTTATAAAAATTAAACAGGCCATAGCTTTCGTTCGGTGAGTGCAGCGCATCACTGTCCAAACCAAAACCCATCAAAATGGATTTGATTCCAAGCTCTTGTTCAAAAAGAGCCATAATCGGAATACTTCCCCCACCCCGTGTTGGAATGGGTTTCTTACCCCAGGCATCTTCAAATGCTTTGCTGGCAGCCTCAAACTCAATGGAATCAACGGGTGTCACATAAGGCATACCGCCATGTTGCGGTGTTACCGTTACGGTAATGCCAGCGGGTGCAATGGACTTGAAATGAGTTGTAAACAGCTCTGTAATCTCGTCGGGCGTCTGATTGGGCACTAAACGCATACTAATTTTGGCTGATGCTTTGGATGGCAATACGGTTTTGGCGCCTTCGCCAATGTATCCACCCCAAATACCATTAACGTCGAGCGTTGGCCGGATAGATGTGCGCTCATTGGTTGAATAACCCGTTTCGCCCATCACATCATTGATGCCCAGGTCTCGTTTATATTCAGTTAAGTCGAAGGGCGCTTTGGCCAATTCAGCCCGCTCAACATCACTTAAATCAACTACGTTATCGTAAAATTCAGGAATAGTAATGCGACCGTTTTTGTCGTGAAGTGACGCAATCATTTCGCACAATACATTAATTGGGTTGGCTACGCCACCACCATATACGCCGGAATGCAGATCCCGGTTGGCACCCGTTACGTGTACTTCTACGTAAGACAGGCCGCGCAACCCCGTTTCCAGCGAAGGCGTTTCATTCGATATAATACTCGTATCCGATACCAGAATAACATCGGCTTTCAACATCTCGCGATGGTTGGCGACGAAGATACCGAGGTGATCAGAGCCAACTTCTTCTTCGCCCTCAATCATAACTTTCACGTTACAGGGCAGTCCGCCGGTTGCCATCATAGCTTCAATAGCCTTGATATGCATATAAAACTGACCTTTATCGTCGCAGGCTCCACGAGCGTAAATACGTTCGTTTCGAATCGTTGGCTCGAAAGGTGGGGTTAACCATAACTCGTAAGGATCAGCCGGTTGGACATCGTAATGGCCATAAACTAGCACCGTCGGCTTGGTAGCATCGACTATTTTTTCGGCGTAAACAATTGGATGACCTGGCGTTTCGTAGAGTTGAGCGTTATCTAGCCCAGCCGCCTGTAGTTTGTCTTTGACAAATTCGGCCGCCCGACGGACATCGCCTTTAAAGCTGGAATCGGCCGAAACCGATGGAATACGCAACAGTTCCAACAATTCGTCTAAAAACTGCTGTTTGTTAGTTTCGAGATAAGTATTCATCAAGTCGATAGCCAATAGCCGTCCAATTGTTTTGTTAATGAGCGGTCAGGCCTAAAAAAGTTCGGCCCGAAGTTACGCACTTTTCGCGCAACGACGGGTCGTTGATTAGTAACTGGAATAGGTTTTTGAGCTATCTCTTTTTTCGTAAACGAATAAGAACGGTTCGACTTTCCTGACCACGCAGTAATCGGCCAATATTTTTTTGGTGGGTCAGCACAACCAACAAGAAAACAACGAAGCCAAAAACAATAAGCAATGGGCTTTCCTTCTGGCCAAAAATTCGTAGTAGTAGTAATACAGGGAATGCCAGCGCGGCCAAAATTGATCCCAGTGATACATACTGTGATGCAATGACGACCAATAAAAAGATACCAATGCAAACGACTGCCATTTCGGGATGCGTCGCCAGCATCATTCCCAGTAAAGTTGCCACACCTTTGCCCCCTTTGAAATTGGCAAAAACCGGGTATAAATGACCCATTACGGCTGTCAAACCAAAAACTATCTTAAATGTCAGAATTTCATTCTCAGTAATTACATCAGCATACCAAAGCAATGACGCCAGAATGGCTGCTGTATAGCCTTTCAGTACATCGACCAGCATCACAATAGTGCCGGCCCGTTTGCCTAATACTCTAAACGTATTTGTAGCACCGGCATTACCGCTGCCATACTGACGAATATCAAGGCCAAAAAAGCCCTGTCCGTACCAAACAGCAGTAGGAATGGAGCCCAATAAATAGGCTATTCCTACTGTAATGCTAATGAGAAGGATATTCATCAACAAAAAATAAGTAAGTAATTGCTGGATAAAGGAACCGACCGATTGCCTCGGCCGCCCTGTAAAAGGAATGTAACCCCAAAATTAAGAGATTGTTACTAGACCACAAACCTTTTTAGTATAGGAGTTAAGTTCACTAGTAATAAATTACAGATGAATTCTATTTTCCGCCCACAATTACTTCGCTTAAACTCTCAGTAGTCAAATAATGGGTAGCGGTTTCTATAATGTCGGCTGGCGTTACAGAACGTACTTTCTGAATATAGGTAGTCAGAAAATCTGTAGGCATATTGTCAAGTAGAATCACTTTATAACGGTCGGCAATTTCAAAGGGTGTGTTCAACGAACCGACAAATTCACCAGCCATATAATTTTGGACCGTTTCCAGTTCATCAGCAGAAACGGGCTCTGTTTGCAGGATGCGAATCTCTTTGCGTATTTCGTCTATTGTTTGTTGCGTATTTTCTTTGTTGACATCGGTGCCAATCAAAAAGTATCCATCTCGCCGAAATGATGGCATGTTGGACGAAATGCCATAGGTGAAGCCTTTCTCCTCCCGAATATTCTTCATCAATCTGGAGCCGAAATAGCCGCCCAAGACTTCATTGGTAACGAGCATTTTAAAGAAATCCGGATGAGCCCGTGTGAATAACCGCCGACCTATTCGAATCGATGACTGTATACTATCGGGCTTTTCGGATAGTACCGATGAACCGTCATCTGTTGGTGTATTACCTTCAAATGATGGTATCACATCGGTACGAATGGTTAATTGTCCCAATTCACGATTAATGGTCAAGACTTCGCTTTCAGTAGCTTGCCCGGCCAGAATTATCTGAAAAGGTCGATTGCGAATAACCCGCTCGAAGAAGTCAACCACCCCTTGTCGGGTAAGATTTTCAACAGTTTCCGGGCGCTGGCTACGACCGTATGGATGCTCAGCACCAAATAGCTTTTCTCGAAAAAGTACCCCTGCGAGATAAGCATTCTTCTCGTAGTTAACCCGCAAATTCTGTAGTGTAATATTACGAAGATCGTCTAATTCTTTCTGTGGAAAAGCTGACTCGGTAAGCATTTCGCGAAGGAGAGGCAGTACGTCAGGCAGAAATTTTGTCAGGCAATAAACTACGACACTAGCTCGATCTGGTCCGCTATTCAACTCTAAAAATGCCCCGTATCGATCAATGTATTCATTAATCTGCGCTGACGAACGTGAAGCCGTACCCTCCGACAACATTTTCATAGCAAAGAAGGCACTCCCAGGCACTTGCTCGTACCAGGTACCTGCATTAAACACGCACTCTAACCGTAAAATTGGCTGTTGGTCAACGGCAATCAGATGTAATGGAATACCGTTGTCTAAACGATGCGACTGAATTGCGGGTAAACTTATTTGCTGAATGGCCTGGAAACCAGGCGACTGAGTTCTGTCGAGAGTCATTTGCGTGTTAAAACGCGAACGAGCGAGCGACCAGACCTCCGGGGTGATGAACGAGCGAAGCTATCCTATGCCAATAGCTCGGTCAACACCCCCGCGGTCTGGTCTCTCGCGCGGTCGCGTTTTAACACGCAACAGACACTAGACACAACACAGTCGCCTGGTGTCCA
>CAXVWN010000464.1:0-10876 GCA_964263725.1 Spirosoma sp. | reverse complement strand
CGCAGGAAGCATCTTCGGCAGGATAAAATACGATACTTACCGAAGATGCTTCCTGCGTCAGCATGACAAAAAGTACGCGATTTTAAGTTACAATAAAAGTTTAAACAGGTTCGATAAAAAAAGGCCGCTCCTGTTTGAGAGCGGCCTAAATATATACTTATAAACTTCTTGGAGAACGGCACTATTAATTGCCTTCCTGTAAAATGTCTTTTCTCGATACGTTTTCACGGGGGGCTTTATTAATCTCATTTCGCCACTCTTTATTCTTAAAATCACCCCGCTTAACGGAGCGAATAAAGTTGGCCCAGGCAAATGGATTTGTAAAGGCAAACGTAGGTGTTGAACTACGACCAACGATGGACTCACGGCCAAAAAACTGCTGATTTACAAAATTCTGGTGGTTCGCCAGCGCGCCCATTGGCATAGTAGCCGCCATGCGCATAATAGACGTAGGGTCCAGGTTTTTTGCTAAATTCTCCCGCTCTTTTTCGTCAGGAAGTTTCAGATTAACAAAGGCTTCTTTAAACAATTCCTCTGTTGCGTAGGGGTAAACTTTTACTTCGGCGAGCGTTTTTACATCCTCCTGCAACGCCACTACTGCCGAATACGTAAGATCGGTTAACCGGCGTGGAATGATGTGATACTGGGTTCTAAAACCGACATAACTGAAAATAATACTATCGCCAGGAAATACGGGCAACGCAAAATAACCGTTTGGGGCCGACAGAACGCCTTTCCCGGCTTTAGGAATGTAAATATAAGCACCGGGCAGAGCATCATTAGCTTTACCGCCGGTGATAAAGCCCGTAAACGTTATCTGCTGATTTTGTCCCTGTGCCCGCGCTGCCGAAAAAAGTCCCGACAGAGTAAACAACACCAGAATTAAGACCAATAACGTTGAAGATTTCTTCATAGACAAACTAACCATACTACAAAGTAAACGAGGAAAAGGCAAGATATGGTTTCTACTACCTAATTTTTCGAAAAGATTAGTTTCCACACTAAGCCAAATTTAAGAATAGTGACTGAAAGTTAACCAGTCCAGAATTTTATTTAAGATTATTTAAGCCAGGACGAATGCAAGGCGTTATATTAACTCCGTTAGTTAGATTAGGGTTACGCCAACAAGTCTGTAGTTTATGAAATACCTGTTCACGGTTGCTCTTTTTGTACTTCATTTGTTTGGCTTTGAGCAGTCAGAAAATTACGATGTAAGGTCGGTTCGCTGGGGAATGACAAAGGATGAGGTAGTTAAGATTGAAGGCAATGACCCCGTTGAAACGGCGAGTGATCGGGTCCGCTATTCTGATGTTGACATGGGCCGGTTTTCCGTCAATGTATCTTACTCATTTAGTAGTAATCAACTGAATAAAGTTGACATTGCTATTTCTTCCACAAAAGGCTTGGCCAGTAGTCGAAGTTTTGATGCATTAGAGGCTGTTTTGAAACAGCGGTATGGTAATGCGTCTGAGGTGACCAACATATGGGCAACGGCAGAAAAAAAACTACGAAGCGACTCCAGTGCGGCCATATCTGCGGGTGCGTTGGCCCGAAACAGTACTAGAATTAACGCGCGTACATCTGTATACCATACTCTTTACGGGAGAAATGGAAATACAATACATCAAATAATTTATAAGCCAAGAGAGGCAACTAAAGCGAAACTGGAGAACTTGTCCAAATTCTAATCCCAAAAAGTCTGGTTACGGGGCAACAAAAAATGAATTGTAATTTCCTATTGATGTAGCTTTTAACGCTTATTTGATGAGTTAACCAAAGTTTAATAGAACTATATGATTTGAGTGCGTTAATGATATGGCACTAAAACGTATAGCGTTATGAAAAAGAATCGCTTAATTATTATCAGAGGAGCCTCGATACGGGGACACGTTACAAATGTCTACTTGAATATTACTCAGGATGAAGCAGTTAAACGATTTAGTGAAGATTGCTCATACACATCAAATACGTCCAGCTCAACGCTGGAGTTTGACGACGAAATACAAATTGAGGGCAACGAACCGTTTTTGCACTTTACGGTAATAAATTAACGTAGCGATTGTTCCAGCGGGCACTTTCACCTGCCATTAGTAGGGTAGTCGCGTCTTCGTTTTGTCGTTGCTGTCGCTCAGGCAAACAACTTTAAAAACGTAATAATAAACGGTGCGGCCAGCAACAGCCCATCAAAGCGATCCAAAAAACCGCCGTGACCTGGAATGCTGCTGCCAGAGTCTTTAATAGCAATACTACGTTTAAATAACGACTCGACTAGGTCGCCATAGGTACCCGTTACAACAATGATACCACCCACGCAATACCACTGCCAGGGCCGTAGTTCGGGTGCCCAAAAAGTAAGACCAAGGGCCACTAAAGCAGCTGCAATGGCTCCTCCCACGCTGCCTTCCCACGATTTTTTTGGCGATACACGTTCAAAAAGTTTGCGTCGGCCAAACTTGGTGCCGGCAAAGTAAGCGCCAATGTCACTAGCCCATAAAAGCAACAGACAGCCCGTAATAATCATCGGGTGAAAAGTGCCGCCCTGAAGAGCCAGAATGATCAGTAGCGCAAACGGCATGGCCACGTAGATGATGCCCAAAAACGTGAAACCGATGTTGGTGAAGGGTTTCATGTCACGCTTTTTGTAAAGCTTGATCAGGAAAATCATCGAAGAGGCCGGGCAAATTAAAAAGTAATTGCCCGTACCAATGTGGTCTGTTTCAATAAAGTAGGCCAGTACGCAAATCATCGTGCCCACCACCGTACCGTAAGCCGTTAGGGGCTCAAAACCATCGAGACCAAGTAGCCGGTAGAATTCACGTTGGGTAAGGGCACTAACGACGCAGAACAACAGGGCAAACGTCCAGTCAGCGTACCAAATCATGAACAGAATAAACGGAACCCCCGCCACGGCCGCAATGACCCGTTGTTGAAGGTTCGTAAGATTAGCTAAACGTTGCTTCATTCTCCAGGATTACTTTGGCTAAAATGGCGTCTTTGGCCAGAACATGAACCTCACTTTTTCCCAAACCAATGGTTGGATAACTGCTGCTTTGTTTATTGATAACCACTGCCGAGATATCATGTTCGAGCAGTAAGGCTTTTGCTAGTTCGGCTCTGTGGGGCAGAGGTGTTACATAAATTACTTCCCAGCTTTCTGTCATTGTATTTCTACTCTCTGCGTAGGGCGATTAACCTTTTTAAAATAATACAACAGTCCCAACGTGATTATTCCCGAAACCAATGATACCATTACAGGTACCGATTCGGTGCTTTCAATGTCCATTGAGGTCATTTTCTGCTGGTGAAGATAGACCATCAGTACTGTAAATCCATTATTAACGAAGTGAGCCAGAATAGGTGCCCACAGGTTTCCCGACCACAAATAAAGATAGCCAAACAAGGCACCAAGCAGCATTCGGGGAAAAAATCCCAGAAACTGAACATGAATGGCACTAAACAAGGCAGCTGCCAGCCAGATGCCTACATGAGCATTACCCGCCCAGCGGGCAAAATTGCGTTGCAAAATACCCCGGAACAAAGTTTCTTCACCAATGGCCGGGATAATGGCAATAACAAACATGGCCACCAGCAATTGCCCGGTTGTTTTAAATGTGGTGAGGTACTTGGTTATCCCTTCGAGTCCTTTTTCTTTGTCCCGAATCCATTGCTCAATGGGCGCCAACGTTTCGGGCAGATGTACATTCTGATTCCAGTCGATAATGAGCCCGTCGAAAGGCATAAAGGCAATGACAATCAGAGCGATCAGGCTAAAACCTGTTACATTGGAAACAGAGCGCTCACTAAACTGTGTCCATGTTCGGCGTTCTATAACGTACCAGTAGGCGAGGGCAGGCAGAAAAAATGTACCAATGTGATTGACCGCCTGGAGAACCATGAGTTCATACCAGCTGTTGGGCGATGCAGCCGGATTGGCGGCTAATCTGGAGAGGTAGGTTTGGGCTTCAGAAAGCCCCATTCCGTTGCTGACGGCCATGATTCCGAACAACAGCAGTGTACTGACAACACCCCCGATAAGCACAAAACCGATGAGCATAATTAGCCCGCCAAGTGTTGGTGGTCGCGATGTTGAGTCTTCAGGTTTATAGATGGATTGCATATTTCCCGTTAAATTTATAAAACAGCAACCAACCTGATTAGGTGTATTGAGTTGCGAAACGGATACGGGAATAGTACGGAAAACAGCATTCGATCTTTGGTTGTGTCCGGCAATTTACGACGAAAATATCGTTGACATAGCCAATGAGGCTTTTTTACACGGTTTACCAGGCAAGTATGCTATAATTACGGGTATTGATTAGACCATATATTAAGTCAATCCTACCGCTTTCTGGCTGATTTCCCCCGCTTATCAATCCAACTGAATTTGTGCAGCGTTGTAGGCCATCTTTGCTGTGTTTTGGCTAACTCAATTACGTAGGGTATAATGGGTATGAAATGGGCTGGTTAGTTCGCCAATGCTACTAGTATAATTTGCCCATAAAACGTCAGTCTATGAGATATTTCCTGGTTTTCTTGCTGGTTCTTACTGCCCGTTGGGAGACCATAGCCCAAATGCCCAGCCTAAAACTCGAACACCTGACTACTTACGAGGGACTACCGTCCAACGATGTTTGGTGTCTGAATAAAGACCGGCAAGGGTTTTTGTGGATCGGTACAGGCCGGAACATCTGCCGGTACGACGGATATCGATTCTTACGCTTGGATAGTCTCAAGCTAGGCTATTGCTCCGGGGTTTCAACCGACTCTAAAGGCGATATATATACGTCTAATGACACAAGGGGCCTTTGCAAGATCGATGCAAAAACGCTGGCTGTAACGACCCTGGTGAAAAATAATTATGATGACACCGACCCTACTAATGACCTGCACGAACAGGGAATGGTCGATACCTACGACCAGGTGTGGGTGTGCGACTATACTTCTGTAAAACGCTATGATCCAGCCACTAAAAAACTCCATCGCTACACGTTTTCACTGACTGCATCGGGGGGAGATGTATACCAGTACGCCAGCTTTTTTGAAGATGCCCAACGCACACTATGGATTGTTTCTGAAATTGGGCTTTACCGCTACGACCGCCAGCACGACAAACTGATTTGCCTGTTGGGGAAAGAAGCTATTCTGCCCCGGAACAGAATAGATATTCGGCTATGCAAAGCCTCGGCCGACGCGTTGGGTAACCTTTGGATTGGCAGTTATGAGTACGGATTGGTCCGGTTTTCGCCCAAAGAGCAGTCGTTCAGTATTCGGAAAGCAGGTTTCGAACATACAAATGTGGTTTGTGCTCAGGAAACGCAGGATGAAAATGGTCGAAAAATACTGTTCGTTGGCACCGATGATGGCATAAGTGTTTTCTATCCCGACCGGAACGAATTGTATCATCTGTCCGAATTCTATAACAATGGCATTCAGGTCAAGGATATGTATGACGATAAAGTCAACGGAATTTTATGGATCGGTACCCGAGCAGGCATCTATAAATACCGCTATCGGAACGTTGGAATCCGAACGGTCGATTTGCCGGCCAAGGTTGTTCGATTGCCCGTTCAAATAACCAGTATTATGTCGGCACCTGATGGAGACTATCTGTTAGGTCTGTCACATTCGGGGGTGTTATCCTGGAAACAGGCCACCAATAAATTTCGGTTGTTACCATATCCTATCGACGCGCTCACTCAACAACTACGCTGGATTCTGGGCCGTCCGTTTGCGTTTACGAACAAAGGGGTTTTTGTGGGCGATGCCAAAATGGATCATTTTTCGCTCTGGCAACCAGCCGCCCGCCTGTTTAAAAACACTGATTTTCGCGATGGGCTGCTTGATCGAAAAGGTCGAATCTGGATAGCCAATCTGAACGAAGGGCTGAAAGTAATTGATCCTGTTACGAATAAGGAACTCAGAATGTGGTCTGCAAAAGAATCTCGTAAACTGTTAAACTTTACCTATGTAAAAGGTATTCAGGAAGGCATTGACGGGCGAATATGGGTGGCCACCTGCTCCCGTGGCCTGTTTTTTTTCGATGAAAAGCGGGCCAGGTTTATTAATATCCAAACCTTACCAGGTAACAAAGGGAAAATCCTGGGCGGAGAATGCATCAACGGTATGCAACAGACGGCTGATGGTTCCATTCTGATTTCCAGTTGGGGGGGCGTTTCGAAAATTTCGGCAAAGGGTCAGATATTAACCACATTCGAGTTCAAAACTGATGCCCTGATCGACACGTACTGTGCCAATATCACCGAAGCTCCCGACAAAAACCTTTGGTTTAGCACGAACGAGGGTCTCCATATTGCCAACCCTAAAACCCATGTTATTCGCTACCTAACCACTATTGAGGGATTGCGTAGTAATTCGCCGGTTGGGTTCCTGAAAAACCAGTCAAATGAATTGATTTTAGGGCATACAAATGCCCTGAATATAGTTGATATCAACGCTTTAGCACGTGTTGAGGCCACGCCACATATTGCTATCAGTTCGGTTGAGGTGAAAGGAAAAGCACGCCATCAGGACCTTGCCAAAGAGATTGTCCTACAGCCCGATGAAAACTCAATAACCCTGAATTTTTCAACCCTGAATTTTGAACCTACTTCTCAAAACTTATTCAGCTATCAGTTAGAAGGATTCGAGTCCAACTGGGTCGATTTGGGTAATTTGCACACTGTTTCTTTTACGAATCTGCCGGCTAAATCATACACATTGCGCGTAAGAAGCCGAAATAGTTTTGGGGTAAAAAGCGATAAACCGCTGATTATCCATTTGACGGTAAACCCTTATTTTACAAATACTTGGTGGTTCAGAACACTCATCGGGTTGCTTCTTGCCGGTATTATTGTGGGTATAATGCGCTGGCGAGTAAACACGCTTGACGAACGAAATCGGCTGGATTTGCAGATAACGGAGCTGAAACTCAAAGCATTGCAGTCGCAAATGAATCCGCATTTTTTATTCAACTCGCTCAACTCGGTTCAGAATTATCTGCTGACCAACAAGGGTATCGAAGGTGCCAAATATTTATCGAAGTTTTCGAAACTGGTTCGCCGAATTATGGAAAACTCGAATCATCAATATTTACGATTTGAACAGATTATCGACACGCTACGAATGTATGTCGAAATCGAATCATTTCGCTTCAACCACGAATTCTGTTATGAGTTTGTTATTGCCGACGATGAGGTTCTGCTCGATGCCCAACTGCCACCAATGCTGTTGCAGCCTTACGTCGAGAATGCCATCTGGCATGGATTGATGCCTAAAGATGGAGAAAAAAAATTACTGATTTCGGCTTATATAAAGCAGAACCACATTGTTTGCACCATTGAAGACAACGGCGTTGGACGAATCGTTACCCCACATGTTGAAGGTCATATTTCGCGGGGGCAGGAAATGACTAAAGGGATTTTCGACTCGCTCCGTCATAAAGACAGCGATGCCCGGTTAGAAATAATCGATTTATACGATGCCCAAAACAGTCCAATAGGAACAAGAGTGGAAATGACCATTCCAGTCGGCAAAGCCTAATTGTATGAAAAAATCCGTGCTGCTAGTATATCAAGTACGAAGATTATTGCCCAATAGTGACGTATTATGTCTTTAAATATCAACCCCGACACTATAAATCATTTTGGGTAGCTGCACAGGAATGTGCCGATTCCCGGTTGATGGGGGGATTCATACCCATTATGACAATGAAATAGGATTGGCTGAAGGAACCAAGATAGGCCATAACATTAGTGCACTTCGATGGCACTAAGGCGCACTTTTGACTGGAATTTTATTGTGTTGACAGCTGGAGCCAAACTTAGTCGGTGGCATGAAGCAGATTTTATTAGCAACGAAAACGGCTAGTCTCCCTAAGGGACTAGCCGTTATTTGATAAGCACATTAAACGTTCCCTCTGTTAATCCCACTTTTTTTTCGCCTGTAGCGTCATAGGCGGTAAAACTAAAAGTGCCAACAACGTTGGTTGCGGTTTTCCTTATAATGGTAACGGTTCCATTTCCGGCATTAACCGTCGAAAAATCCTCTTTATTGACGGTAACAATGCCTATATTGACATTATTTATTGGGTACGTACCTTCATCAATAATAGACGGTAAGGCAAGGGCAACTACATCGCTTGTTTTGCTATCGAGGCCATAAACAGCATAATAGCCATTATCTCCCGGGAAACTTGCCAATGCATATGAAAAGTCAGGCGCGTAATCCTTCCCATTAATCTTTACCCGGAAACCAGCCTGGGTCGTTGTTACTGAGTTGACCGGCGTTGTGGTTGTTATTAAAGGTTGGATAGGCGTAATATCGTCAGCCTTTTTGCTGCATGAACTTACGCCAACGATACCAATAATGGCCAGGAAAATTATTACATGAGAAGTTTTCATAAAATAGAGGTTGTTTAAAAAAGAGAAGTTAACAGTTGATTAGGTACTTATTCGATTGAGTGAATTAATCTTGTAAACCAATGAATAAGGAGTACCTATATTCGGTTGATTGGTCAAAACTAGTACAACCGGAGAGCGCCCGAAGGTGAGACTATACACTGGGCGGGTTTGGGTTTAGAAGTGGTAGGAATGAGCGTAAAGGCGGTTACTAACCGCCTTTACGCTCATTCCGGAAAGTGTGAAATTTAATGGTAAGCCAGAATTGGGGGCAGTTAATGGGCTATAGATAAGTTGCAATGCCTGTAGTAGCGGAACCAAACCGGTTTGCAAATCGTAATTCATACCGAGGCTGCTCGTGCCGTGTTAACTTAAAAATCCTTGCCTGCGTGGTTACTATTGGTAACATACAACTCCCTGATTTCCCGTTACTGTTAGCTCCAATGGAGGACGTTAGCGATCCGCCGTTTCGGGCGGTTTGCAAAGCGAACGGAGCCGATTTGATGTACACTGAATTTATCTCGTCGGAAGGGCTAATTCGTGACGCGGCCAAAAGCGTTCAAAAGCTGGATATTTTCGAGTACGAACGACCCATTGGCATCCAGCTCTTTGGCTCTGATGTCGAAACGATGGGCGAGTGTGCTCGCATTGCTACCCGCGCGATGCCCGATCTGATTGATATTAATTATGGCTGCCCGGTTAAAAATGTGGCCTGCCGTGGCGCTGGAGCAGCTTTGTTGCAGGATATTCCCAAAATGGTTCGCATGACCGAAGCCGTTATAAAGGCTACCCATCTGCCCGTAACGGTGAAAACCCGACTCGGTTGGGACGACAATACCAAAAACGTAGGCGACGTAGCTGAGCGCCTGCAGGACATCGGCATTAAAGCCTTGACCATTCATGGTCGGACGCGTGTGCAGATGTATAAAGGAGAAGCTGACTGGACGCTTATTGGCCGCATAAAAGACAACCCGCGTATTCAAATTCCAATCTTTGGTAACGGCGATATCGACTCCCCCGAAAAGGCGCTGGAATACAAAAACCGGTACGGTGTCGATGGTGTCATGATTGGTCGTGCCAGTATTGGATATCCCTGGATTTTTAACGAAATCAAACACTTTGTTCAAACCGGCCAGCATCTGCCACCGCCAACCGTTGCCGACCGCGTGGCTGTTTGCCGTCAGCATCTTGACTTTTCGATTCGCTGGAAAGGCGAAATCCTGGGTCTTTTTGAGATGCGACGACACTACGCCAATTATTTCAAGGGATTACATGATTTCAAGCCATACCGCATGCGTTTAGTCACAACAGACACGTATAGCGAAGTAAGTGACATACTCGACGAAATTCAGGAAACCTATATTGTTGAATTTGCCTGATAAGAATGCAGATGGAATGAATCGAGTAGGATTGAATGGATAAATCGAGGGTAAAACTGCTTAATCCGTTCCATCCAAGTGTCAACTACGACCGCTAATGACCATCGAAGAACCCGTTGTTATTCCGCAAAAACGCCCGTTGCTGGCGTGGGTATTACTGTGCGCACTGGCGTTGGTTTGGGGGAGTTCATTTATTCTCATTAAGCGAAGCCTTGACATTTTTCCGCCCGAACAAGTGGGAGCCGGACGATTGGTATTTGCGCTTTTATTTTTTACACCCTTTCTGGCCCGGCAAAGCCAGCAGGCCGATATTCGGCTTGTCGTTCGCCATCGTTGGGTGGCCTTACTGGCCTCCGCAATAATTGGGTTCGTTATTCCGGCCTTTTTATTTGCCGAAGCTGGCGCCCACCTCAATAGCTCGCTGGCTGGCGCACTCAACTCGCTGAGTCCGTTGTTTACCCTTATTCTCGGCGCTGTATTTTTCGGGCAGGCGCTAAAAATTAAACAGGTGGCCGGCATTTTACTCGGCCTTGCCGGTTCGTTACTTCTTGTATTTTTCAGCGCAACCGGATCGTTCCAAATTAACGGGTATGCGTTGTTGGTCGTGATTGCAACCGTCTGTTATGGACTGAATACCAACCTGATTGGCCGTTATTTGAGCCATTTGCCCGCTCTGGTGTCAACGAGCTGGCTGTTTGCTTTTGCCGGACCCATTGCCTTACTAACCCTCGTTCCAACAGATTTTTTTGCTCGTGTTGTCGACGCGCACAGTAGCTGGTCGCTATGGGCACTGGTCACGCTGGGTGTATTTGGCTCAGGGTTGATGTCGATTTTCTTCAATCGCGTTATGCAGCTGTCATCACCTTTGTTTGCGGCTTCGGTCACGTACCTAATTCCCATTGTGGCCCTTTTGTGGGGCGTATTGGATGGAGAAACAATTTACAACGTGCAATTTGCGGGTATGGGTGTCTGCTTATTGGGTATCTGGTTAGTAAATAAAGCGTAGATTTATTTTTTTTGTCATGCTGGAACGCCAGCCCGGTGTCGAAGGAAGCATCTTCGGTAGTTGAAAATTGTATCTGCTCATTCGAAGATGCTTCC
>CAXVWN010000463.1:0-29482 GCA_964263725.1 Spirosoma sp. | reverse complement strand
GGTGGCCGTATTGCAACTCACGTACACAATTCGTTCTGGAGCAGCTTTGAGTAACTGGCGCGTTACAGCTTCGTCCATACCGGCGCGTGGCGGATCAGTAATGACCACATCCGGGCGCCCATGCTGATCAAAAAAGCCATCCGTCAGGATGTCTTTCATATCACCCGCCACGAACGTTGTGTTTGTAATATTGTTCACATTAGCGTTAACGCGGGCATCGGCTACCGACGCTTCGACATACTCCACTCCCACTACTTCCCGCGCCTGACGGGCAACAAAAAGAGCAATTGTACCCGTGCCCGTGTAGAGGTCGTACACGCGTTCCTGCCCCGTGAGTCCTGCCCATTCCCGGGCAACTTTATACAGATTATGGGCCTGTTGGGCATTGGTTTGGTAGAACGATTTCGGACCGATACGAAAGGTCAAATCGTCCATTTGTTCTTCGATATAGGATTTTCCGGCCCAGTTTATTACTTCCTGATCCTGATAGCTGTCGTTTTTCTTACTATTGATAATGTAGTTCAGCGACGTAACCTGCGGAAACAAGCTCTGTAGATGGTTCATCAGCCCATTTAGCAACTCTGGATTGTCCTGTGCCACCTGCAACGTTACCATAACCTGCTGCGTAGTATCGGCAGTACGGATAATGAGCGTTCGCAGATAACCGGTATGAATCTTAAGATTATACAGCGTAACATCATGCTGAAACACAAAGTCGTCGACAGCCAGTCGAATGGCATTCGAGGGGTCGGGCTGGAGATAGCAATGACGAATGGGAAGGACTTTATCGAAACGGCCGGGCACGTGGAAGCCTACCGCCCGCGGGTCAATAAGTTGGTCAGTACCTACTTCGGCTTGTGTTTTCCAGCGACCTTCGGCACAGGTAAATTCGAGTTTATTGCGATAGTATTGCGTTGGGTGAGCGGGCAGAATAGGTAGAATAGTGGGCAAGGCTACCTTACCAATTCGCGTCAGATGATCAACGACTTGCTGATGTTTAAACCCCAGTTGCTCAGCATACTGAATGTGCTGCCACTTGCAGCCTCCGCACGTACCGAAATGCTCGCAAAATGGCTCCGTTCGCAACGGCGACCATTCATGAACGCGCTCGGCAACAGCCTCGCGATATTGTTTCTTTGTATTGGTGATGCGCAGGTCCACCACATCGCCCGGTGCAACACCTGGTCCGCCGGGGGGATTTTCAACAAAAATTACGCCCTCGTCGGTACGCACAATGCACTTCCCTTCGGCGGCAACGGCATCAATTCGAACGCCTGCCAACCGTTCGGGTGTTTTATGAATCTTCCTACGCATAAGTCCTAAAAAACCGCTAATTTAAGCAGTCGTTTTCGGACGAACTCTATATTGACCTGTTTCTGCTTATGCCGAATTTGTACCGAATGAAATGGATACCTTTACTCATAACCAGTTTACTTCTGGTTATGAGTCAGTTGGCCCTGGCAACCCATATTGTTGGGGGTGAACTTGAACTCCGTTATCTTGGCACCCAGAGCCAATATACTCACCGCATTAATCTGAATCTGTATTTTGACGATGTAAACGGTAATCCGGGAGCCGATGATGGACTTGTTTCAGTCGGCGTTTTCGCGAAACGTACTAATCAACTCATAGGTTATGTTCAGCTCATTCGTATCAGCAACGAGTTGGTGGCTTATACCAGGCCAGCTTGCGCAACAGCAAGTCTGCGCACGCGATTAATTCGGCATAGCATAGATCTAACCCTCGATCCAAACGTGTTCAACGATGCCGGTGGATATTATTTATCGTGGGAACGATGTTGCCGCAACGGCACTATTGTCAATATTGAGAACCCGGGAGCCGCCGGATCAACGTTTTATCTGGAATTTCCGGCCGTAGCGAATGGCCAAACCCGCTTTGTGGATTCATCGCCCGTGTTTGCCATTCCCAAAGGTGATTATGCCTGCATTGGCCAACCGTTTACCCTCGACTTCAGTGCAAAAGATCCCGATGGAGACAGTTTGTCCTATACTTTAGCGACGCCTTATAATGGCTACAGCACGGTGGCGGTGCCAAATCCCGGTGCTATAACAAACCCCTATTTTACACCAGGCCCTTATCCGCCTATTCGCTGGATCAATGGTATTTCAATTGCCAATGAAATTCCGGGAAGCGTACCCTTGCGTGTAGATGCCCGTTCAGGACTGCTCAGTGTGACGCCCGACCGGGTGGGTCTGTTCGTATTCTCGGTCGAGGTGAACGAATATCGGGCCGGGAAAGTGATTGGTCGTGTCCGGCGCGATTACCAGGTTTTAGTCGTTGACTGTCCTAAAAACAATACCCCCAAATTGCTCTTTCGGCCCGAGGGTCAAAGCGCCTTTTATAAGCAGGGTACTGTTATCACGATTGCCGAAAAAGATACGAACTGCCTGAGTTTGTTCGTCACTGATCTTGATCCCAGCCAGCACATTACCATTACGAATATGAGTGGCTCGCTACCCGGTCTTACGCTCGCACCCGGCGACCTGTTCACCCGCACGAACCACGATACCCTGCAAACAAAGTTCTGTTTCGGACGCTGTGTAGGGGGCAATGGCACACCGATTACGCTGCTCATTCGGGCTACCGACGATGGCTGTCCACAAGGGCTAAGCGACACGATCAGCGTCCGATTGAATATTATCCCGTCGGCCAACAACAAACCGCTGGCTGGCACAGATTTACCCAACAACAAGGCTAGTATTTCGGTGGGCACATCGCTAACGTTCAACGCGTTTGGTACAGATATCGATAATGATAACGTTACGATTCAGGCCGTTGGCCGTGGATTTACGTTGGCGCAAGCGGGCATGAGTTTCGGTTCTGCATCGGGTATCGGCAAAGTATCACAACCGTTTTCGTGGAAACCAACCTGCACTCAGGCCACACAAGCTGCTTACTTAGTGGACTTTATTGTGACCGACACCCGCTGCAATCGAAACCTGCGGGATACGGTCACGGTAAATCTGGCGGCTATTGGCCTGCCTAGTCAACCGCCAAGTGTGCGCACCACGCTGGCTCAACAGGTAGTTGAGTTGGTTGTCAGCCCCGCCGATTCGGCGGGGCGCACAAATTTCGACGTATTGGGTAACGACCCTGATCGCGACACACTACGGCTAACGGCTGTTGGGCGCGGGTTCGATGTAAAAACATCAGGTATGTTATTTACGGACAAATTTGGCCTACCAACCTTACAGTCACCCTTTGCCTGGAAACCAACCTGTGAGTTGATGGCGGGGAAAGTCGATGCAACGTTTGTTGTGGATTTTATGGTCGATGATCGCTCCTGTCAACCCAATCATACCGCCATAACTACGGTTACATTTCACGTTAAAAATCCTTCTTTTAACGCCGACATAACTGTTCCAAATATATTTACACCGAATGGGGATGGCATAAATGATTATTTCGCCATAAAAGATTTACCGGAAAACTCCTGCGATGAACAATTCAAATCCATTGAGGTATCGAACCGATGGGGCCAAACGGTCTTCAAGTCCACCGACCCTAAATTTCGCTGGTACGGTACCGACGCACCCGTTGGAACCTATTATTACCTCCTATTAACGACCAAAAGGACGTTTAAAGGGCCTTTAACGCTGCTTAGATAAGAAAGTCAATTGGGAGCAGTATTGCCTAATTATCTATCTTCGTGGCTACAATTATGAAAGATAAAGTAGTACTCATTACCGGTGCTTCGTCGGGCATCGGTCGCGCGTTGGCTTTCGCTTTCGGGCGAGAAGGGGCCAGCATCGTTATTTGCGCCCGTAAAGCGGATGCGCTTCAATCTGTTAGTGATGAACTGCGCCAGGCAGGCATTACTGTCCTCTCATTAACCGCCGATGTCAGCGTTGAAGTCGATGTTAAAAAACTCATCGAACAGACCGTTTCCCACTTCGGAAAACTGGATGTGCTGATCAATAACGCAGGCATTTCAATGCGTTCGATGCTGATTGACACCGACCCGGCTGTTATTCAGAAAGTAATGGATATCAACTTCATGGGAACGGTGTATGCAACCCGCTATGCACTGCCTTATATTCAGCTTACCAAAGGGTCAATCGTTGGTATTTCGTCGATTGCAGGCTATAGAGGGTTACCCGTACGAAGTGGTTATTCGGCCTCGAAGTTTGCTATGAACGGGTTTCTGGAGGCTGTGCGGACCGAATTACTGCATACGGGTGTTCATGTGCTTACGGCTTGTCCGGGTTTCACAGCCTCTAACATTCGCATTTCCGCCCTCGATGCACACGGACAGGCAAAAGGCGAAACAATGCGCGACGAGAGCAACATGATGAGTGCCGAAGAATGCGCCGATCATATTTTACGGGCCGTAAAAAACCGCAAACGCGAGCTTATTTTAACGACACAAGGCAAATTCACGGTCTTCCTTAATAAGTGGCTCCCTTCTCTAATGGATAAATTGGTTTACAATACGTTAGCTAAAGAAAAAGATTCGCCACTCAAAAAGAGTGAAAGAGTGAAAGAGTGAAAGAGTGAAAGAGTGCTGCGCCAGTTTTCGCTCTTTAAATTATCCAGACGTTATCTCGCCGGATAAAGTAAAGGTTGTTGTGCCAGAGTATGCGCAGGTAGATGTCTTTGGTGCCCAGAATACTGACTTTATGGCCCCGGCCAATTACTTCGACAATTGGAGCCGCTGCGGAGGGATCGGTACGAAGCAGAACACGGTCATGGCTGGTAATGCCTGATTGTACACCTTCGGGTAAATTTGTAAAGATTAGTAACAACAACAGATAAATAAATACAACCCATTTTTGTCTCACCGGCACGGGCTGCTTTCTGACCAATTTAAGTATAAGCACCGTAAATACATAGCCTGCCGGAATTATGAGAAACAAGAGAAAGTAGAGACCGTATTTCCGATAAAAAAGATAAAAATAATTCAAATCATCGGTTTCATAACCACCCAGGTTATTGGCGCGGGCAATGTCGTTCATTCGGCGCAGCACCACATCGTCGGGATGGCGTTCAAAATAAACATCCAGATAATAGAGCAGGCGCGGTACATCATTTTGCTGTTCGTAGGCGCTTGCCAATTTCAACAGCATAGGATCGGTGGCTGTATGCCCCTCAGCCAACGCCGTTTCATAAATACGAATAGCATTTACTTGGTCACCGGCCACAAACAACGAATCAGCCCGCCGAAGCGAGTCGATCGAAACTGTCTGTGCCTCAGCAAGTCCGGATAAAAAATAAAAAAATAGACTTATTTTAAGAGGAATGGCTTGCAACGAACGAAATAAGGGCATAATTTTGCACCACAATAAAAAACGAGACACCCTTTGTACAGGGATAATCGTTCAGCCGATTTGGTAGCTCAGCTGGTAGAGCAATACACTTTTAATGTATGGGTCCTGGGTTCGAATCCCAGCCGGATCACAAAAAAAGCCGCTCATAAGCGGCTTTTTTCATTTTAGCCATTATTAAAATGGCAGATCGTTACTTTCTTCGTCGAAGGCTGAGTTGAACGACATGGCAGCCGGTTGACTCTGTTGAGCCGCTGGGCGTGCCTGTTGAGCGGGTGCCGACCGGGGTGCGGCCGGCGCAGTGCCACCATCACCTTCGGCTAACTCAATACGGAAGGCCCGCAATTCGGTATACCACCGATCATTGTACTCGCGCGACTCGGCACTGAACGTAGCTTTAAGCGTATCGCCGTCGGCAAACTGTTTCAGATCAGCGACTTTATCGCCCCAAGCCGTTAAACATATTTTTTTAGGGTATGAAGCATCAAGTGTTTCGATAACGAATTCCTGCTTACTCCACGGGCCTTTTTGGCTTTGTCCCGATACTTCGGGCAGTACTTTTATGAGTTTTCCGACTAATTCCAGTGCCATATAATTGGACTTTTAAACGTGATTTAGAAAGATAAAAGTACGAAATTTTGCCCATTTTTGGGCCATGTTTCCCTAAAAAAGCAAAAGATTCCAGACTCTGTTTGGCAAAATATGCCAAGACTGCTATCTTTGCACCGCATTCGACAAACCGATGTAGTTGCGATTGGCCATGTGGTGAAATTGGTAGACACGCCATCTTGAGGGGGTGGTGCTGCAAGGCTTGGGAGTTCGAATCTCCCCATGGTCACTTTAAATAATTATAAACGAAGCACTTACAATAAACGGTAAGTGCTTTTTTGTTTTTTTTCGGTTCCGAAAGTGAGATTTACGTACAGAAATCTGACTATAAAAGCAGCAGGCAGCAGTACTGCTGGCATCCAACGCCATTTAATGTCAAGTTAGATAATTGACGCGATTTTACCCTTAATTGGCGTATTTACCCCTCGATTTTTAGTCTGTACAATTAAATTTGGGCCCACAAGCAAGCCAGACGAATGGCTATGCAATACCTAAACAACAAGACTATGTTTAAGCAGACAAAAGCATTCAGTGGATTCTCAGTCAATGATTTACAAAAAGCCAAAGCATTTTATGGGCAACTGCTCGGATTGGACGTTACGGAGGAACCAATGGGCTTATTGGCCCTTCATATCAATGGTGGTAGCCACATTATAATCTATCCAAAACCGAATCACATTCCCGCTACATTTACTATCCTTAATTTCCCGGTAGACGATGTTGACAAAACGGTTGATGAACTGACTCAGCTTGGTGTTGTCTTTGAACATTACGAAGGCGCAATCAACACAGATGCGAAAGGTGTTGCCCGTGGTCAGGGCCCAACCATCGCTTGGTTTAAGGACCCGGCTGGCAATATTCTGTCAGTCGTTGAGTCGAGCTCTGGTAACATGTAAATGGGATCAGTGCAAATTGGCTTCTTAGAGACAAACATGCCCGGTTCAACCGGGCATGTTTTTTTATATCCATGAACTAAGAGTTGACATACCATCATATATTTTTAATCTCTTCTGTCAACGCACAAGTGATAACAACGGATTAGGTTCGAATGGCAGTAGTCGAATGGATCGTGGCAAACTAGGAATGTAGTAAATAGAGCAGATACAAAAAGTAGGCTTCATTCCGGAGCCTACTTTTTGTATCTGCTCTATTTACTGGCTAACCAAAGTTGAGCAAATCTACGGGCTTGCACTACTGAAGCAGGTTGCAAATAGAGCGTGTATCTGCCAGAAAACGGGCAAAACATGCTTTTCATCGAATTAAGTTATCATAAAGATTGATTTGACAACAAATTTGTCCTATCGAAACGTGATAGAATACGTAAGGTAACTAACCCAGTACTAAACTTACTATTATAATGAGAGCCCAATTAAATGATGAAGAGTTAATCAGACAGCAGTTTTCAACCAATCCTACGGCTTGCTTCGAGACTCTCTATAACCGTTATGTTAGCAAGGTTTACAAGCGATGTCTGTCGCTAACCAAAGACGCCGAAACAGCCCACGATTTTACCCACGATATTTTTATCCGCACGTTCACCCGGCTGGATCGGTTTCAGGAACGATCCACCTTCTCGACTTGGCTGTATTCCATTTCGTTCAATTACTGTTTGGATCAGATCAAATTGTCGAATCGGTTAGCAGTAACCACACTGGATGATACGTTGGCTAATCATTATGTCGATACCAACGAATATGGAGTTCGTGAAGAGCGACTGAATCAGCTCACTGTGGCAATGAATAATCTGACTCCTCAGGAAGCTACTTTGCTACGGATGAAATATCAACAGGAGTTAGATATCCGTCAGATTGCCAGTCAACTTAATTTAAAGGAAAGTGCCGTAAAAATGCGCCTGAAACGGGCACGCGAAAAAGCACGGCAATTCTGTACAGAAACCGTCGATTAAAAATGGAACACACCGGGCATCAAATGTTTAGTAATATCTTTCGGGGAACTCACCGGATTGCCGTTTTCTTTCTGTTTCAGGATACTTCTCAACCAAAGAAAGCCGAACGGGGGCTCCGTAATAAAGCAGAAAATCACTAATTAATGGTATAGGAACAACACAGGCGCTATTCGCTCTTTTTAATTTTCCAGATACGTCTACGAATGAAATCGACAGTCATATAACAAAAAAAACATGCCTTTTGAGCATGTTTTTACAAGACATAACTGAATATATCGTTTGACTAAGCCATTTCAACGTTCACGGCATTTAAGCCTTTTTTACCCTGCTCAACGGTGAATTTCACTTTGTCATTCTCCCGGATTTGATCCATCAGACCTGAAGCATGGACAAAAATGTCTTCACCACCATTATCGGGATTAATGAAACCAAATCCTTTGGTTTCATTAAAAAATTTTACTGTTCCTGTTTGCATTATAAATTCGAATTAAGCTTCAAAGATCAGTAAAATAATCAATAATTCCTATCAAAGTAATAGATTTGGGCAGAAATAATAGATAAAATCACAATTATTTAGGTGACCTGATCCCCTAAAAGTAAGCCAATTAAAGTGGCTTTTTGTTCTTTATCACACTTTACTTTTGTGGGATCAGGACAGTATATTTCCTCCGCCAGACAACGGCTAACGATACAACCTATATAGGCTATTTAATTAGCAATCACCTGAGTAACAGCAATGTTATTAGAAAAATGCTGCTCCCCGCCAGCATTGGCCGCAATTGTTACGTTAATATTCTGATTAGTATTGGCTGGAATAGCTGTTTTACGGGCAATCTTAAAACCAACAATTTTGCTGCCTTTTGCGGCAAACGCGGTTGTGGTCTGGGCAGTAATAAAATTGTTGTCTTCGCTAAAGGTCCATTGGCTATTGGTATTGGGCACTCCTCCAAGTACTTGAGAAGTCCCACTGGTAGTGGGATACGTAATGGTAAAGGCCGACATTTTTGGAATCTTAAATGAAATGGTTCCGCTGGTAGAAATATTATTGAGCTCCGTAATACTTACGATGAAATCACGAGGAGTTCCAACAGAGGAAAGCGCAAAAGTAAGATTGTCTGTCAGAACAGTTGTTGTCAGATCGGAGGTTGTTGGTGTATAAACTATTTTATAGAGCGCACCCGTACTGATACTCAGATAATAGAGATTGCCGTCGGGCCCAGTCAAAATACTAAGCGAATTTCCAGGCAATCCAGTAGCAAAGGCCGATCGGCTGGCGGGGCTTACTGACAGATCAATATTGTTTATCCAGTTGTTACAAAAATCCTGATAGAAATATTTGCCAATAAAGCTGTCTGGATAGTTCGTATTGAGTGGGGAGAAAAACGTTCCGCCCGTAATGGCGCACCCTTTGCCATCACCCGAACCATGCTGATAAGCATAAACCGGATTCGTGTAAGCGGGGTTGGTACTTGTTCCTTCAGCGTTCGGCCAGCCAAAATTCAGCCCTCCCGTTGTGGCATCGTTGATTTCTTCCCAAGTACCCTCTCCAACATCATTAATAAAAATCCGTCCGGTTCCGGGTTGAATGGCAATTGTATAGGGGTTGCGTACACCATAGGCCCACACTCGCTTACGCTGCTCCGACCCAGTCGGAAAAGGATTGTCGGCGGGGGCGGTACCGTCGGCATTTATACGAAGTATCTTACCTAAATTGGTATCCAGGTTTTGTGAATTTGCGGAGAATGCATTTTCACCAACGCCTACGTAGAGCTTACCGTCTGTCCCAAAACTCATTGATCCGCCATTGTGATTGGTAGCGCTACTTAACGGATCTAAATCCAAAATCACGCTTTCACTATTGGCCAAGACAACATCACCATTGGCTGTATATCGACTGATGCGATTGTGGGCCGGTGAACCCGGAATGGTATGATACAGATAGACGTAGTGATTCGTTGAAAAGGCAGGATCTAAAACAATACCGATAAGACCTCGTTCGCCACTGGCATCTACGGTTAGTTGTATAAAAGGCGTAGAAAGCAGAACTCCATTTTTGATAATTCGCAACGCGCCACCCTGCTGGGTTACAAAGATTCGTCCATCGGGGGCAAACACCATTGCGGTAGGACCACTGAGACCGTTGACTACCTGCACCTGGCTAAAACTGGCCGGATACGTTTGGGCATGTGTAGCCCCGCCGGCTAGTAATAGTACCAAAAGGGTAATAAGTAAATGATTGCCCTTACAGTGAGCAACTTTTAGATTGTACTGCTTTAGGGAATTGTAGAAAGTTGTCATAAGAGCGCTAGTATAAAGTGAACTAAAACCATTCTAGTATACCGATAAACTATAAATTTTATCCTAATGTTTATTAATATAATATTACATATATAAAGTGTATTTAATCTGCTTGATGTTTCCAAAAGAGTTAGACAGAGTGTAAAACCAACAATGACTTCTCGACCATCTGGTTCGGATGAACGCTACATTATTGGAAAAAATTGAGGAGTTAACACGATCAGTCTTCAACAACAGAAAGAGATTGAGGAACTTAAGCGATTGGTTAAGCCATTAGCAGGGAAGAAACAAGTCAATGATTCAGCAGCCTCGCTAATCACGACGAGCCTGCATTACTTTACATGTCTGAGGCTTTGGGAAAGCAACGCTAAGCCAATACTTATAAGCTATAACAAGCTACCAAATATGAATCTTTCCGCAAAAACTTTACGCTACGCAGGCATCGCATTATATATTTTAGCTGCTATAATCCTGATAATTTCAGTTATCTACACGATGACAGTTGCTACGCCTATACCCAAGTTCCTGCCGATGAGTTCGGTGCTGGTTGTCCTCATAGGAAAATCCCTGCTGGATGCCGGTTCGAAGAAGAAAAAAGAGGAAGAATCAGGCGGGTGAAACTCACCAAAAACGGGAGTCCTTGTATAATCGTCGTCAATCCGGTTTAAAAACAAGCCCGGTTAATAAGTGCTTTTAAACACTATTCCGCTATGAACCAGGTATCGTTTCTGAGAGACTATGCGGCCTGTTTTTAATAAAGATCAAGAATGTGCAAACAGGCCCTGAATTCAGGGCCTGTTTTATTTCAACCAGTCCCGTAGCGGTTATGCAACGGGTTGAACCTGAAAAGTTTGTCATCAGATGCGATTCACGGTCAGTAGTGTGGGCGAGGGTATAAAATAACAGGACAGGGTATGACCATTTATACGATTGGCACAATTTTGGCTTTTGTATATCTATCACCGATCCTTACAAGACATGCAAACGGTCTTGATCACTCATTTACTCGATCAAAATAAGCGCATTCAGTACCTGTCCCCTCTGGATGGCTACCTCTACCTACTGGCAGGGCACCGACTCATGGCTGACATTGCCCTGCAACTCCTACTGCTGGACAAACATAATTCCCAGTACAGCCACATGGTGCGTACGTTTGCTCACCATAACGCACAGGAACTGCCAGAATTGAAGCGATTGTTTACCTATGTATCCTGCCACAAGAAGGAAATACCGGCGGAGAATATTTACGAAACCGCGTTTACCAGCCTCCAGGCGAAAATTGATTATGCTCTTATGGGCCTGGTGACCGACGATATAGAATCGCTTAAACAAGATACACACTCGTAGTTGGTTACCACTTATAAAAAAAGAAAGCCCAATCCTATTAGGACAAGGCTTTATGCACTCCAAATTATTATGTTATACTTTTGACGTAAGAAACAAAGATGCGTCACTCATTATGTCAAAAAATAATTTTTTTGACAACTAAAACAGCGCAGGTGTAACCAAATGTGGATCTGGACTGAAAATTAAAAATGAAAATGAAAATTTCAGCTCAGCCTGTTTCTCACCGTCTCACGTATCATGCCAATTCGACCAATCACTTACGACTCCGTCAATTAGTCTTCGTATGTGCCATTCATTGGGCCACTTACTACGTCAGATTTTTTGAAGGCTCCTGATATGGTTCTATAGCGAAAGGTAGTTGGTAATTCGTCCGGCACCACATCATCAATCTCAACAAAAACAGAACTGTCGTAGAGAGGTTGCGAGGGTTGTGTGGCTGTAGCGGGCACATAACTGGTTACCCGAACTTTGGGCAGTTTGGTTCGGCTCGTGGTAATTACTTTGCCACGGGCATCCAACAGATCGAGTTGAAGCACGACAGGACCCAATTGTCGGCGGTTTTGCCATTGAAACAAGTAATGATTTTGAAGACCAGTTTCCTCATGTTGGCGACTGGTTTTCAGGTGTTGAATATCTAAACAGGGAATTGCCATAACTGTAAATGTAGCTAAGTACCAGGCGAAAACTCACTTTTTATTGTAATTGCTTATAACGGGTCCCCTTCTGACGGGACTTGCTCTCATACCTGAAGTATATAAAAAGCCCCGCGATACAAATACCCAAGCGGGTTTGCAAGGCGAGGTTATATGACTGACGTTATCAGCTATAACCCGGCAAAGCGTCTGGACTGTTCAAACCATTTTTCGTACTTTACCCATTACCTCCCTGCCCATTAATTATGGTAATGTGACGTTTAAGCCATTTCTATTCTAAATATTATTCACACGTATTTAGACTGGAAATGAGACATCAGGTACTCCGGGTTATTGTTGGCATGCTCTTGATTGGCGCTATGATCACCATTGCGGTGAGCATAGTAAATCTAGCACAGGGTCAGTACATTATTTTTATGGGGCATTAGTTATCACGAATTAACTAAATAGTGCGCAGTTTGAGTAGCCCAAAAACATCTTACCAGTTAGCCTGCCGCAATTTTTCGGGTTGCAGTAAACGGATACCCGCTGCACTCATTTCGATCAGGCCATCGTGTTTGAATTCGCTGAGGGTTCGGATTAGCGATTCGGTGGCGGTCCCGATAATGGCAGCCAGATCATCGCGCGAGAGTTGAATGGGTGCGGCCGGTTCGCCAGTTGGCAATGGTACCTGAAGTCGCAACAACGCATCGGCGACCCGCCTGCGCAGTGAACTATAAGCCATGCCCAGCAACTGGTCTTCTTTTTCGCTGACACGCCCGGCCAGTAATCGTACAAACTGCCGACCAACTTCGGGTTGAGAGGTCAAGAGTTGTCGAAAATCATCTTTGGGAATGTACACCAGTTCAGAATCATCCAGCGTCAGTGCCGAATCAGTGTAATTCGTTTCTTCCAGCAGGGCTAAGTCGCCAACAAAATCGCCCGGTCCGTATAAGCCCGTCACCAATTCTTTGCCGTCGGTATTTGTACGTGTCGTTTTCACCCGGCCACTTTTCAGAAAATACAAGCGGGTTGGTTCGTCGCCTTCGGTATAAATAAACTGTTTTTTAGGGACGTGGTGCGTTTTTCGATCAACGGATAAACCAAGTAAACCACCCGTTGTGCGGGCATCATCTAGGAATTTTGAAAGTCCCTCCTGCTTCAGATTGTAATCATCAGCCCGGAGATTTCCCGGTCGGAATTGCCCCGGCAAACCGGCCGAACCACCAACATGTTGAAAGCGATTCAATCGCCCCTCCACAGCACTAAGCAGTTCAGTATCATCGAAAGGTTTGGTCAGGTAGTCATCGGCTCCCAGTTCCATTCCTTTCCGAAAGTCAACCCGTTCTGATTTTGCGGTCAGGAAAATAAACGGAATACCGCTGAGTTCGGGATTTTTATTAACGATGTGCAACACGCCGTAGCCGTCTAAAACCGGCATCATAATGTCACAGATAATCAGGTCGGGCCGTTCGGCTAATGCCTGCTCCACGCCGAGTTTTCCATTCTCGGCCGTTAGCACGCGGTACCCGGACAATTCCAGGATTTCCGCCGTATTCTCCCGAATATCGGCATTATCTTCAATGAGCAGAATGGTTTCCATGAGGAAAGATAAGTGTAACGGTGGTACCCTCGCCTACCTGGCTAACTAAATCAATGGTGCCGCCCAGCAGTTCGAGATATTTGGCAACAATGTGTAATCCAAGGCCGGTACCCGAGAAATTGGTTGCGTTCTTGGCCCGGAAAAAGCGTTCAAATAAATGCTTCTGGTCATCAACAGAAATGCCAATACCTTCGTCGCGAACGACGATTTGAAAAACATGTTTATTGGACTGAGCAGTCAAATGGACTGTCTGATTATTGCCCGAATATTTAATGGCATTCGATAACAGGTTCACCAGAATTTTCCGCAGCAGCGACGGGTCAGATAGCACGGGAATCGGGCAATCGAACTGGGTCTGAATAAGTTGCCCCGTTTTCAGCATATCCTGTAAGTCAGCCACCACTTCGTTAACCAGCAGGGGCAATTCGACCCACGCCCAGGTGGCCTCAATACGTCCTTCTTCGAGTCGCCCTACCGATAGAAACTCCTCCAGAATGTCATTGAGATGATTCACCGATGACTTAATCCGAAGAATATGCCGAAGCCGTTTGTCCTGCTGGTCGGCGTCGGGATATTTTCCAATCAGTGATGCCGAAGTTAGTACCGCGCTCAGTGGTGTCCTGAACTCATGCGAAGCCATCGACACGAACCGGGACTTCAACTCGCCCAGTTCGCGCTCAGCGACCAGCGCTTTGGCCAACTCATCTTTCGATTGTTCGAGTTGATGCAGAGTGGCCATAAGTGCATGAGTACGGTCAATTACTTTTTGCTCCAGTTCGGAATTGAGTTGTTCAATATGGCATTTCTGTTCCAGTAAGGTCTGTTCAGCCTCTTTTTTGGCCGAAATATCAATGATATAACCGACTGCTCGTAGTGCGTTTTCCTGATAAAAATAACTCAGACTGATTTCGGCCGGGAATACAGAACCATCTTTCCGTTTAGCGAAAAGATCGCGTCCGTGTCCCATTGCCCGCACCTGCGGATTGGCATTGAACGAGGCCCGTAATTCGGTGTGCCGATGCGCCACCGAATCAGGCACGAGTGCCTCAACGGACAGTTCACTCATTTCGGTTTCACTATAACCAAACAAAGCCCGGACGTAGCGATTCGAAGACAAAATGCGCCCCTGCTCATTGGAAACGATGATGCCGATGGTAGCATGGGTAAAAACAGCTTCAAACGAGTCGTCGGACATGCGATTCAATCTTTATGGTTGCAAAGTAAACGTCTGTAAACTGAAGGAGGCTGATTAAAATCAGTTTTTCAATTGATCTGTCTCACCATTCAGCGTTGATAAGTAAGCCAATTTTGGACCATTAACCGGCTTATTGTCATGGCATCTCATTCTTTGTCGCTAACGGCTGCACCTCAACTACCTGTTCTGCTGGTGTTTACGCCCCATACGCTGGCCCAACGTGTCGAAATAGACTGGCTTTTGGATAAAGCCCGCTCCGTATTGAATCCAACTGTACAGATCATGCGGATTAGCGAAGAAACCCACCCCGAAGTGGTCCGTAGTTTTGGGTTTACCTCCTTCCCGGCCTTTGTCCTACTCCAGAGGGGACTAGAATTATGGCGTTACTCGGGGCCTGTTGACAGTCCCGATTTTTTCAATCAACTGGGCAACCAGATGGCCCAAACTTATCTGAAAACCCTTTAACAGCCAATCCGCATGAGCCATACAGCCTCAAACAACCCGTTTCGCCTGCCCGTATCGACTACCACCTGCCATCAGGATCATCAGCATTGGCAACAAATTATTTGTCAGCAGGAGGAAGAAATCAGCCAGTTGCACGCACTTTTACTCGACGTACTGAATCAATATAATTGCCGTAGTCTTCGCCACGACGCGGTTGATTACTGCCGGGATCTGAACCACTTACGAACTAAATTCGACCGGCTGCACCGCGACCTGATTTGCGAAAGCGTTGATTGCTCTCTGGCAAAAGAAAACCTATCGTGTACCGATTCTCGCTTTGATCTGTCGGCCACAATTGAGCGTCATGCAATAGCCCTTGCCGGCGAATTTTCCCGAATTAAAGCGGGCTGCCTTCAGTTTTTATCGAGCATGATGAGCTTGAATTTGATGTAAGTTTGTTTGACTGACGAAACTCATTTGCTTATCTGACGGGCAACAGGAACGGAGCGGGTTAAAGAATCTAGTTTTACGAGCAGACGTTTCAACCCACTTTTACATCATGACTAACATTCATATCAATCCAATTCTGGATACAGAATCTTTACCCGCTCAGACCTGTCAGAAAAAACACCATGCCTGGGCGACCACGATTGGCCAGAATGAGCTGGCAATTAACCAACTTCTGAAGCTCTTGCTCAATGTGCTTGAGCAGCATAATTACCAGAACCTACACCACCAGGCCGTTTACTTACATGGCGATTTGAAACGACTGAAAAACCGCTTTCAGCGCTTACGGCTCGATATGATTTGCGAACGTGACTGCACAATTAGCGTACAACAGCCGCCTTGTAAGCCACGCATCGAGTTGTACTCGACTATGGCTGTTGATTCATATCTCTACACCCTAACCGAGGAGCTTGATCGAATCAAGGCCGAATGTAATCAGCTTTTATTGATGCTGGCAAGCTGAATCTGCTTTAATTTATTCATCAGGGTTAACTAGTTGAGCAAATTCAAGTTTGCTCTCTATCGTATTCTAAAAACCTTTATGCATTCAGGTTATCATGTTTGTTTCCTTAGTATGATTAACCAGGTCATGGACAATCTGGCTATTTTTTCAACATGAAAAAGTAAGTATATGGCTTGTATACATCCTCCAGGACGAGTTCAATTTCGCGAATCTGTCATTTCGGAAACGGCTTGCGATCTGGCTGATTCATCCGGCGCATGGCCCAAAGCCCTAACAGCGGTCCCGGTAGCAGTATATAAAATAACCAGCCAGAGACCCCAAGCTGAGCAACCAGCCAGGCCATAAGCTGGATGGATAATACCGTCAACAGGAAGCCAAAGCAGGTAACGAGCGTTAGGGTACTTCCTCGATTTTCAACAATGGTGTGACTGGCAACGAGCGTTGAGAACTGCGGAGAGTCGCCAGCCGCGGTGGCTCCCCATACCAGCAGAAACAAACCAAACAGAAAGGGTGGTAAAGCTAGACTCAACGGTATAAACGCGATACATAAGCCTGACGTAAGCAATAAATACCGGGCCACGCGTGCGCTACCAATCTGCAAGGCAAGATACCCGCCACCCACACAGCCCAAAGCTCCCGCAGCAATGGCTCCGAACGTCCATAGCGAATTCGTTAATTCTACGTTTGGGTGCTGGTGCTGGTAGTAGCCAATCAGAACTGGCAGAAAAGCCCAAAACGTGTACAGCTCCCACATATGGCCAAAATAACCCAGCATAGCCGGTCGAAAGGCGGAGGGCTTTCCCAATGAAAACAGTGTTTGAAAGCCGAAGAGATTACCGCTGATTTGTACAGACTTTGCGGGTACAACGAAGGCCAATAAAACGCCACCACCAATGGCCAATAGACTGACGGATAGCATCAGTGTACGATACGGCAAATTTCCACCCAATCCCCGTATAAGATAGGGAAAGGCAGTACCCAGTACTAAAGCACCAACCAGAAAGCCCATTGCCTGCCCTAATATGGACTTAAATCGATCGGCGGCAATCTTCATTCCAACGGGATAAACGCCTGCCAAAAATAAGCCAGTCATGAATCGACTGGCTATAATCGTTCCCGCTTTTAAAGGAAGAAATAGCCAGATCAGATTAACTGTAGCGGCTAATGAAACGGATACCAGAAAGACGTAGGTAGAGCGAAAACGATCTGGTATGGCAAATAAGGCATAAAGTAACGTTCCGCTAATAAAGCCAATTTGTACAGCTGACGTAATCCAACTGGTCAACCCCGTTGCCTTTAACAGAGGTTGAAGTTCTGGCAGGATAGCATTACCAGCAAACCAGAGGGAAGTACCAGCAAACTGAGCAAATACTACAATACTTAATTGACCATTAATTCGTAAGGAAGCGAGCATTTCCAAAGATAGGTATTCAGGACTATCAGGCAGCTACCCTACTGGCTCAACAAATAACCGTCTGCCACACACCCGATTTGCAGCGGGCGGTTCACTTTGTCATTTATATACGCCCGTTTCTCTACACTAAGTCAATCAGTATCATTAAGAGGTGCAAAGTCAGACTAATCGCGAAGGCCGGGAAAATGTATTTCACCGGCATAGCCGATAGAATTGGCACCAGTACCATTAAGAAGCAAATCATGCTAGCCAGAAACTGCCAGTCGCCACCACCAAAGTAGGACATTATTAGCAAAAGCGTGGGCGATAGAATGCATCCCTGTATAGCCACCGCCGTAGCTGCCCAACCGATTCGGTTAAATTCAGCCTTAGCGACGTAATTTTCATAAGCCATCAGCCAGGTGTTAGACTGGGTATTTGTATAATTGGTGCTTACGTGTGTGAGCGTCGTCATGATTTATGTGCGGTTAAATGATGACACAAAACAACAGTTCCCAGTCCGGAAGATACATGACAGCGATCAGACAAAAGGCTGATTGTTATTAGGAGATTAAACGCTTACAATTTCTCAAAGCCTTATAAAGTAGGTTTAAAAATCCATTGGTAATTCAGCACAAACGGGTATTTTTTTTAGTCAACATTGACGACTCAGTCAGTATTGAGTCTAATAAAATATGGCATTTAATTTCCCCATACTATATAAATTGAATGCTCAGGAATTACCAAACAAGCTCTAAATCAACCCTAAAGAAAGATGGGTAGTAAAAAAATCCGGATTCTTCAGACTATTCGCCAAGGACAGATTGGCGGTGGAGAAAGCCATATTCTTAATCTGGTAAACTACCTGGATAAGGATCAATTTGAACCAATTGTGCTGTCTTTCACACCAGGCCCGATGGTGGACAAGCTCAGAGCGAATGGTATCCGCACACACGTAATTAATGGAAAAAGCCCGGTCAATTTCCAGATGTGGAAACAGATTAAAGCGTTGTTAGAAGCAGAGCAGATCGACTTGATCCACGCACATGGCACCCGAGCTTATATGAATATTGTTTGGGCAGCCAAGCAGTGTAAAATACCAATTATTTATACGGTACATGGCTGGTCCTTCCACCCCGATCAGTCATTTCTGGTTCAAAATGCCCGTATTACAGCCGAACGAATGCTGACTCGGTGGGCTGATCTGACGATCACGGTTTCAGATTCCAACCACAAAACCGGCCAACAACTCATTAAAGGATTTCAATCGAGGGTTATTTTTAATGGAATAGACATAAAACGGTTTCATCCCGATCAGACCTTTAAAGATATTCGTACAGCCTATGGCATCCCTGCCAGCCATACACTCGTCGTTTTTCTGGCGCGTATGACGTTACAGAAAGATCCGCTTACGATGATTCAGGCTTTTAAATCAATAGCAGAGCGTTATCAGGACATTACCCTGCTTTTGATTGGACAGGGTGAATTGGATCAGGAAGTAATGCAGTCAATTGAGCAAAATGGCCTGCAGAAACGGGTAGTACGTGATGGCTTCCGACTCGATGTGCCAGACGTGCTCAATGCCAGTGATATTTATTGCCTGCCCTCACACTGGGAAGGCCAGCCTATCGGATTAATTGAGGCTATGGCAATTGGGAAAGCCGTTATAGCCACTCATGTGGATGGCTCTAAAGAACTGGTTCAGGACGGTATCAATGGAATTTTGATTGATCCTCAACAGCCCCAGCAACTGGCAGAAGCCATTGAACGATTACATACTGATATCAACCTACGGAGAAAAGTAGCTAACCAAGCCTATCAAACGGTGAAGGTACGGTATGATGCAGCCTCAATGACCCAACAGATCGAAGATGCTTATTTGACAGTACTAAACCAGGAAAAAGTAGAATACTCCTATTCATAGTTAGTAGCAATACGGTCCTAATCAGATTACCTTAGTGGGTGTTATGAATCCACCACCAACTAACATTGGCTTGCTTACCAGCATTGCAAACGAGACGGGACATCCATATGCCGACGCCTATGCCGTGTGGTTATTATGTTATCAGCATGAAGAACCTTATCTGATTGTTGACACGGTATTGTGGATCGCGAAACGCCATACAATATCTGTCATAGACGCGCTGGAGTTATATCAGGAAGTCGAAGACCAGTTTGGGTAGATGACATACTCTGTTTCAGTTGCTTGAATGGATTTACTCTACCCATTTCTAGTTTCGAAAAGGACCTAAAAAAAGCCCGGCCTGCGTAGAGCGCAGCCGGGCGTAGAGTTATTAATGGGTTAAGTTAGCTTATGAGCATATGCTTAAGACACCATCTCCATACAATAGTAACCGAGATTAATTAATCTTAATCTGGATGGTTCATCAACTTACGTTATGTAGGAAAGGCAAACGTGTGGCGTCGGGCTTAAAAGAAACTCTACGTCACAGACAGCCTTAATAGCAACATAATTTTTCGAAAATCCAAATTACCCTACTCATCGTATATACTTCTTTCCGCTCTCCACACCACAGGCCGCTTCCAATCAGAGGAAGCGGCCTGTATTGCGTTGATTTAGCGCTTTTGTACCCTCAATCATACATAGCCTATCGCTATTCTCTTGTCATTTATACTTACTCAGGTATCCAAAAAAAACACAGGTTGCCAGAGCATTTTTTAAATCGAAGGACTCAAATTGTATTGGTCAAGCGAACGTCAACTTTTCGCACAATATCTTCAAAATCAGCCGATTGATTGGCATAATCTACTGTATTTACATCCAGAATCAGCAGCGGACCGAGATGATACGACGCCACAAACTCTTCATAAAGTCGGTTGAGATTGCTTAAATAATCGTCGCTGATGGATTGCTCAAATAACCGCCCCCGTTTCTTAATCTGGCCGCGCAGTTTAGGCAGACTGGCACGGAGGTAAATCATCAGATCGGGGGGCCGAACAAGGCTCATCATATTTGTAAATAACTGGCTGTACGTTTCATAATCCCGCTCGGTCATATCGCCACTTTCATACAGGTTGCGGGCAAAAATAGCGGCATCCTCGTAGATCGTGCGGTCCTGCACCACCGTATGCGGGTGGTCGGGACTGGCTTGGTTCGCTAGTTGGATATCAATAATTTTTTTGACCTGAGCAAACCGGCTATTCAGGAAATAGATTTGTAAATTAAACGCCCACCGAGGCATATCACCATAGAAATCAGACAGATACGGATTCCCTTCTACGGCTTCATAAAGCACCTCCCAGCCATAATGTCCGGCTAACTGTTCGGCAAGCGTTGTTTTGCCAGCGCCAATATTTCCTGTAATCGCAATATGCATAAAGACGAGAAGAGTAAAAGAAAGTGGACGATAACGGGAAGGCTGATAGATCCTCTTCCCCGCTTATCTCCGACTATTTATGGAACGAACTTTGGCAAATTGGGTTTAATTTTGTCACGGAGAATAATTGAGTACCACTTTTTCACTTTTTTCACCTTGTGCCACTGGTGTGGCCTTGTCTTTTGTTCTTTCGCTTTTGACAATGAAACCGTACCGCGTTCTTCTATACTATATCTATTCGCCCATCGAGAATCCTGAGAAATATCGGGAAGAGCACCATTTGCTATGCCTGCAATTGAACTTGCTGGGACGCATTATTGTGGCTCCCGAAGGATTGAATGGTACGGTATCCGGGTTAACCGCCGATTGCGAGTCCTACATGGCTGCTCTTAAGGCCGATCCGCGTTTTGCCGATGTTGCGTTTAAAATAGATGAAACCGATGGCCACACGTTTCAAAAATTACATGTTCGGGTGAAAGCAGAAATTGTTCACTCTGAATTTCCAGTCGATCCACTACGGCAAACGGGCATTCACCTCGAACCGGAAGATTTTCGCCAGCTCAAAAATGATCCTGATGTGGTTCTGGTCGATATGCGCTCGAATTACGAACACGAGGTTGGCAAATTTAAAGGAGCCATCACGTTCGACATGGAAAACCTGCGCGAACTTCCTGACCACATCCATGAGATCGAGCACCTGCGCGACAAGAAAATCATTACCTACTGCACAGGCGGCATCAAGTGCGAAAAAGCATCGGCTTATTTGCTATCACAGGGATTTGAAAATGTTTACCAGCTTCACGGCGGCATTATCAGATACGGTCTGGAAGCTGGTGGCGAAGATTTCGATGGCGAATGCTACGTATTCGATAACCGCGTAACGGTTCCCGTTAATCAGGTGAATCCGGTTACGGTATCCGTTTGTTACCGCTGCGGCACGCCCACCAGCCGAATGATTAACTGCGCCAGCCCGATCTGCAATAATCACATTACCCTTTGCGAAAATTGCGGTAACGAACACGGCGGCACCTGCGCCGATGCCTGCAAGCAAGACCCGAACATACGCGCCTATGATGGCATGGGCTATTACGGCAAACAAACGCAAAGTTACTCCCCTATTCAAGGCTACAAAAGCCGCCAGGGACAACGGGTTGGTGTGAGTTTAGACGGAGAAGCTGTTTAAACTTTTTACAATGCACAAGAAACAAGTGTTTTCTGTCATTCCGACGTGAGGAGGAATCTTGAACTCTCCTTGTAGGCAACGTCAAGATTCTTCCTAGCGTCGGAATGACAGAAAACAGCCAATCGGTTTGAAAAACAAAAGTTTAAACAGCTTCAAAGCATAAATTAGACAGAAACAGGCAACGATTACCATTGCCATTTGCCTTTTATATTGTCTAAATATTTCTGACCAGAGCTTGTATTAAGCAATACGATGTGTTCATCTGGCTGGAGCCATCCCTGATGCAGTAATTTTTTCGTGGCTGCCCAGATAGCGCCACCTTCGGGGGCGGCAAAAATACCCTCGTATCGGCAAAGTTCGCTAACTCCCTGCAACATATCATCTTCCGAGACGGCAATAGCGGTCCCGCCTGATTCACGCAATACACTCAGCATCAAGGGTTCACCAATGGGACGCGGCACCGCCAATCCGTTGGCTAGCGTAGGTTTCCCAACGTACTGCTTGCTATTAATCTGTTTCCCCAGATAGGTATCGACAACGGGCGCGCAATTCTCTGCCTGCACCGCTACCATGCGCGGAAGTCGCTGATCCTTAGGCAACCACCCCAGCGCTTTCATTTCGTGAAACGCTTTCCATATGCCGATCAAGCCCGTTCCGCCACCGGTTGGATACATAATTACATCCGGCAACTGCCAGTCCAACTGCTCAGCGATCTCATAACCCATCGTTTTCTTACCCTCCAGCCGGTACGGTTCTTTCAGCGTCGACACGTCGAAATAAGCACCGTGCTGGTTCACTTCGTGCACTTTGGCCGCACAGTCGTTTATCAGACCATCAATCAGAATAAGGGTAGCATTATAACCAATACACTCTTCCTTGAACGCGTCGGGCGTGTGGCGCGGCATCACGACGACCGCTTCTAAACCGGCTCTGGCGCAATAAGCAGCCATTGCCACACCGGCATTACCGGCCGTTGGAATGATACAGGCCTGTTCGCCATTTTCTTTCGCTTTCGATATGGCCATGCACAATCCTCTTGCCTTAAACGATCCCGTCGGATTAAGTCCTTCATCTTTCAGCGTAAGGTGGCTGAACCCATACACATTAGCCAATCGGGTAAGCGTTAATAAGGGCGTAAAACCCTCTCCTAACGTAATTTGATTCTCGGGCTGAATAACGGGCAACAGTTCCTCGTATCGCCAGAGCGACTTTGTGCGCGTTACCAGATTTGCTCTTGAAACGCTGGCAGCGTCAATATTATATTGGCATAGCAACGGAGCCTGGCAGCAGGGCGATAACGTTTGACGAATAAACGCGTCGTGGGCTGCACCGCACTGTGAACAATGCAAATCGTCTAAACGGGAGGAAGTGATGGTCGTTTTCATGGTTGTATTTTCCCGAAAAGTCCCGGTTAACAACGCATGAAGCAAATACCGTTTTGGTATGAGTTATTCCTTAATGGAATAATGGCGTTTCGTAAAGTGAATAAACGTACTCACTAAGCGGTTACTTTCTGTGCCCTTTCGCTGGATAAAATAGAAGGTCCGCTGAAGCGTCAGATCTTGGATTGGCACTACGACCAGTTCGCCCGCAGCCAGTTCTTTGATAATGGCGCGTTTGGGCAAAAAAGCAAGACAGGTATCGGCTAAAGCAAAGTTTTTGAGTGCTTCCGTACCGCCCAATCGAATCAATATCCGTAGCGATGAAAAACTGATACCCTTTTTACTCAACTCATCTTCGATAATAGCCAGCGTACCTGACCCGTTTTCTCGTATTGCCAATGGAATTGTTGGTAAGTCGGCCATAGTAATCGTCTGTTCCCGTAATGGACTTTTTGCCGAACAGACTGCCAGCACATCATCGGTCATAAAAGGCGTATAGGTCAGCGTA
Source organism: Spirosoma sp. (assembly GCA_964263725.1). Taxonomy (GTDB): domain Bacteria; phylum Bacteroidota; class Bacteroidia; order Cytophagales; family Spirosomataceae; genus Spirosoma. The sequence goes on along the minus strand of CAXVWN010000463.1, from coordinate 5,389 downwards.
TTAACGCGGGTCAGGCCCTCCACAATACCAACATCAATTTCGTGCTCCAACAGCGCATTTTGAATCGTATCTGAATTGCGGTTAAGCACATTAATCTGAATGCTGGGATTTTGCCGCAAATAAGCCGAAAGAACGGACGGCAGGACGTATAAACTAATAGTTGTGCTGGCACCAATAGCCAGCTTCATCAAAGGCAAAAATTTTTCATTGATCTGCTGAAGCTCCTGATGCAATTCGTCCTGCAACTGACCGGCTTCCAGCAGTTTACCATACAACATTTGGCCCGCTTTGGTCAAGCTTATATGGTTCCCATGCCGCTCGAACAGGCCGATTTTATAAAAATATTCCAGCGATTTTATGTGTTTGCTAATCGCCGATTGGCTAAGAAACAGCGTTTGACTGGCTTTGGTAAAACTTAACAAGCGAGCCACTTCCATGAAAATCAGGTGGCGGGAGGATAGCATAATGGGTTTCTGTTTCGCGACGTAACAATGTCAAAGATAACCCAACAAACCTGTATATAAATTGCCAGTGTATGCTGGCTGAAGCACAAGTTTTTTGGACAGGATTACAGGATAAAACAAGATTTAAGAATAGAGAAATCCTGTTTTATCTTGTAATCCTGTCCAAAAAAAACTTACACCTGCATTTCCCAATTGTCCAGACCCAGCAGTTTGCGCCCGAGTGGGGAGAGGTTGGCGGTTTGAAAACGCTCCTTTTCCCAGTTGCGCGGATCACCCGGAAAGGCGTACCCTTCGGGGGCCTGCCGGTCACGCCAGGATGTGATGCGCCACTGCCGCAAGGCTTCGTTATCTTCTTCGGCGGGCATCATCGAAATGTATTGGGCCATCCTGACTTTATCGGTCGACAGATTTGGGCGAATACCATGCGGTTGGGTACTGTTAAAAATGAGCAAATCGCCCGCTTCCATTTTCACTTTCACAAAGTCGAATCCCGTTGTATCTGGCTTAAACCGATTGCGGTCAGTCGGTTGGGTCAACTTCCAGGTATCGTAGGTTCGGTAGAGTTCGGGGAGACATTGAAAACCGCCCATGTTCTCATCGATTTGATCGGCAAGGGCCAGCACACCCTGCACGTTTTGCGGACGGGTTTCCGGGTCGTAATCCCAATGGATAAAGCCCTTGAAATCGTAGCACGGTCGAACCGGCAGATTCAGGTTAGCACGGTCGATGGTTACCCATAATTTCTCGGTGCCCCAAATGTCGACAAAAGCGTCATACACACGCGGGTACTGCCGGTTGTCCCACTCGAACTGGTGGTTATAAAGCTCGACCATACCGCTGTTGGTCAACTCTTTCATTTTCATTTCGGCACGGGGCGGAGCATACCAAGTGGCCTGATCGTTGGGGTCTTTCTCTTCAAATTCCCATAGAAACCGGGCGAGCCGTTCAGCATTTTCTTTGGGTACAGCCTGCTTGACAACGATGTAGCCGTTCTCTTTCCAGAATTGCCAGTCCGCTTCCGATAAAACGCGTAACGGTTTCCCGTTGGAACGGTCATTTAGGTTGATTTTACTGCTTGTGGCTGTAGACGGGTTTCCCGGAATATCTTTATGAGCATTATCGGGAATCATTGCGGCAGGCGTACCTGTGGCCGGGGTCATTATGGGTTGCATAGTTTCCATAAGTTAAGTAGGATATTAGGCTGTTTTTGTTGAATCAAAATTAGTACACGCCGGTGGATAGCGGTTAAGACGAAACTAGCTAGTTTTTGCACTATATTGCTCTTGCTTGAACCAATAGCCAGGATTCATGTCATTTAGCAGCAAAATAGACTGATTTATGAAAGTTGCTCTTGAACAAATTAGCCCCGATGCAGACAGTTCCTTTCACCTGTTACTGACGCCACACCTGAGCGACGTTTTCCTATGGCACTATCATCCCGAATACGAAATCGTCTACATTGAAGGGGCCAGCGGGACCCGACATGTTGGCGATCATATTTCCCGGTACGAAGGCAGTGATCTGGTGTTTATTGGCCCTAATATTCCCCACCTCAATTTCGATTACGGCGTCAAAACGGATCACAGAAAAGTAGTTGTCCAGTTGAAAGAAAACTTTCTGGGTGAGGTACTGTGGCAGGCACCTGAATTCGCGGCTATCACGCAATTGTTTGACCGCGCCCGGTCGGGCATTTCGTTTTATGGTCAGACCAAACAAGTAGTCGGAGAACGGCTAAGTCAGTTGGCTCACCTGCCTCCTTTTGAGCGACTTATGATGTTGCTGGGCATCTTCCAAAAACTGGCTACCAGCAACGAATGCGCCCCTTTGCACGGCGAAGCCGCTGCCAGCGCATACAACATGAAGGAGCAGCAACGGCTCAAACGTGTGAATCAATTTATTGCCGAACAATACACCCGCAAGTTGTCCATTACCGAAGTGGCGGCTCTCGCTAACTTGACGGAAGCTGCGTTTTGCCGCTATTTTAAACGCATGACCCGGCTTACATTCACGCAATTTTTGAATCAGTATCGAGTCAATCAGGCGCAGAAATTGTTGTTGCTGGACAACACCGTATCGGATGCTTGTTTTGCGTGTGGTTTCGAGAGTTTATCATATTTCAACAAGATTTTCCGGCGCGTAACGGGCGAGAATCCGCTCCAGTTTAAAAAACGACACCAGGGATAATGTGTGATGTCGGGTTTGAGAACCCAACATCACATCACAACAAGAAACCGACCCAACACCACAACCATGCCTAAATGAAGTTTCGTCTATCCTTATGGTGTATTTGTGTAGTTTAGCGGCCAGAAAAGTCGTTAGTTGATAGCGGTAAGGTATAGTGACTATACAAGCCGCTGACCAGTACTACTTATCGACTGCCGATTCTTGACAATCCTGATTTTATGTCCGACCAAAAGCCCCTTATTTTAATTACAAACGACGACGGCATTACGGCCAACGGCATTCGTACGCTTGTTGACTTGATGAAACAGTTGGGTTCTGTCGTCGTAGTAGCCCCCAATAGTCCACAATCGGGCATGGGCCACGCAATTACGATTTCCAATCCCATACGACTTTATCCATCCGACATTTTTGGCGATGTGCCAGCTTATGAATGTTCCGGCACCCCAGCCGATTGTGTTAAACTGGCAAAACACCATGTCCTGAAAGACCGCGCGCCGGATTTAGTTGTCAGCGGTATTAATCATGGCAGCAACTCGTCGATTAGCATTCTCTATTCAGGCACTATGTCGGCAGCTATTGAAGCGGCCATTGAGGGCATTCCGGCTATTGGTTTCTCGCTTGGCGACTTCACGAGCCAGCCCGATTTCTCCCATGCGCACGACCACATTCTGACCATTGCCCGAAACGTGCTGGAGCGCGGAATAGCACGGGGAACGGCGCTGAACGTTAACTTCCCGGCCCGCACGGCTGAGCCGTTGAAGGGAATCCGAATCTGTCGGCAAGCCAATGCCAAATGGCAGGAAGTATTCGATGAACGACGCGACCCGCATGGCCGTCGATATTTTTGGCTGGCCGGTGATTTCGTTAACTTCGATACCCACGCCGAAGATACCGACGAGTACGCTTTATCGCAAAACTATACGTCTGTCGTGCCGTGTCAGTATGATCTGACAGCTTACAGCATGATAGACACCTTGAAAGACTGGAAACTGTAAGTATAAACTATGGCTCTACTAGGTAGCATGCTCAAAAACGGCATTCGGTTATCGAATGTCGTCAGACTGCGGAAGTTCAACGCACTTCGCCAGCAGCGTAAAGTGTTCCGTAAGCTCATTCGAAAAGCTCAGTTTACGAAGTTTGGGGCAGCGTATAATTTTGATGATTTGCTTCGGGCAGCCGAGTTTGGCACCGACCGGGAGTTTTATCAGAAGTACAAGCAGAATGTGCCCATCCACGACTATAATCAAATGTTTGATGGCTGGTGGAAGCAAACCTTGGCGGGCGAGAAAAACATAACCTGGCCGGGCTTGGTGAAGTATTTTGCGCTTAGCTCCGGCACGTCGGAAGCGGCTACAAAATACATTCCGGTTACGAAAGCGATGTCGAAAGCCATCCAGCGAACCAGTATCCGGCAAATTCTTACGTTAGGAAAATATCAGAATCTCCCCTCGACTCTCTACGAAAAGGGCTGTTTAATGCTTGGCGGCAGCACAGATCTCAGCGCTCGCGAAGGCCACTTCGAAGGTGATTTGAGCGGCATTACCGCCAGCAAAATTCCGCTCTGGTTTGAGCGATTTTATAAGCCCGGCCGCGATATTGCGCAGGAACGCGACTGGGCACACAAATTAGACGAAATTACGGAACAGGCTGCCGGTTGGGATATTGGCTACGTGGTGGGTGTGCCCGCCTGGATTCAGTTGTTGATGGAAAAAATCATTGCCCGTTACAACGTCAAAACGATCCACGACATATGGCCCAACTTGATGGTATTCTGTCACGGGGGCGTTTCGTTTGAGCCGTATCGGCAGGGTTTTGAGAAGCTCCTCGCCCACCCCATTACTTATATTGAAACCTATCTGGCTTCTGAAGGATTCATCGCCTATCAGACTCATCCCGATGCAGAAGGCATGCAACTGGTGTTGAATAATGGCCTGTTTTTTGAATTTATTCCGTTCAATGAGCAAAATTTCTCTGCCGATGGTGAGATAATAGAGAAGCCCGAAACCTTGATGATCGACGAGGTCGAAGAAGGTAAAGAATATGCTCTTCTGATTTCAACCTGCTCCGGTGCCTGGCGTTACCTGATTGGCGACACCGTCCGGTTTGTCAATAAAAGCCGCGCCGAAATCGTAATTACAGGGCGGACAAAGCACTTTTTGAGCTTGTGCGGTGAACACCTTTCCGTCGATAACATGAATAAAGCGGTTGAAACAGTTTCCGACGAGTTGGGCATTTCAATCCGGGAATTTACAGTGGCGGGCGTAACCCACGATACATTGTTTGCCCATCACTGGTACATTGGCACGAACGATAAAGTAGATGCCGATGTGCTCCGCGACCACATTGACGCGAAATTAAAAGAACTCAATGATGACTACGCCGTTGAACGTCGGCACGCCCTGAAAGACATCAGCGTTACCGTATTACCAACCCAAACATTTTATGACTGGATGGCATCCAAAGGTAAAATGGGCGGGCAGAACAAATTTCCTCGAGTCCTTAAAAAAGGAATGGTCGGCGAGTGGGAAAGTTTTTTGAAAATGAATAATGGAGTCGTTTAGGATTTCAATTTCGTATCGAAATGAAGCCCATTTAAGAGTGTATAATTATCTTGATTAAGGAGCCTGTTATACCCCTAAATCCCCTGAAGGGGACTTTGCTCATGCTCAGACAAAGTCCCCTTCAGGAGATTTAGGGGTATAACAGGCTACTAAACAAGTTTATTTTCAGCTACTGAAACC
>CAXVWN010000462.1:0-9785 GCA_964263725.1 Spirosoma sp. | reverse complement strand
CGGGTGAGCCGTCATAATAGCATCGCCCCAGACACCACCACCGCCTTTGATAATCTTATTCGATAGGCTCGCTACGGCATTGGCGTCAGCTTTATAACGTTTCGCTACCTCAACAAAGGCTGGACCAACTGACTTTTTATCGGCGAAATGACATGCTTTGCAGTCACTTTTTTCCATAAGCACCTGGCCCGTACCTAAGTAGGTTGCTTCAGAAAACTTGTGGCCGGCTTCACTAACATTCTGTGCCGAAGCTTCGTCCTGGTAATTAACCCGTACCTGTACTTGCTTCTCCAGAATACGACCCGGAGTTGCGCCCGACTTGGCTAAACTACCATCTTCTTTGTCCGTTACGTTTACCTGATAAGCGATCGCCTGACCGGGGAAATAAAAACTCTTATTGCCATTGGTCACGGACAATACCACCTGTGGTGGCTGGTTGCCCGCCATGATATCGATCTCGCGAGAATCTTTCAAGCCCTTCGCATCAGTCACGGTCAAAATGGCTTTGTACTGACCCGGCTTCTGGAAGGTGAACGTTGGGTTAGGCTCGTTTAAAAACGTTGGCTGACTACCCGTTTTATTAAATATTTTCCATTGATACGTCAGTGCATCGCCGTCAAAATCTTTCGTGCCTTCTGAAGATAAATTCACTTTTAAGGGAACAGCACCCGCTTTCTGACTGGCGGCAACCTGTACCGAAGGCTTACGATTTCCGGCATTATATTCGATTTTTACTAAGCGCGAGTCGTCGTTTTTGAGGAACCAGCCCGTGCCATATTCAAGTACGTAAAGATCTCCATTTGGGCCAAACGCCATGTCAATCGGGTGGCTGAACGGCATTTTGGGCAGGAAACGCTCCATCTTGGTCATGTCGCCTTTACCATCGAAACTAACGGCCAGAATCATGTCGCGCATCCATTCATACATAAACACCTTGCCATTATAATAGTCTGGAAACGGGCGTTTTGCATTCTTAAAGTCGTCTTTATAATACGTTGGCCCAGCCATGGCGCTACGTCCGCCAGTACCCATAAGCGGAAACTTTTTGGTTTCAGCCGCTGTGTACGAAATAAACGCGGGTTGGGCAGGAGGGAGGTCGTGCAGACCTGTATTATTTGGTGAGTCGTTGAATGGGTGAGCCGGGTCAAACTTAGCCCCCGATTTATTCGTGGTAAAGTCCAGATCATTATAGGCTTTGTTGGCACCAACAAAATACGGCCAGCCAAAATACCCCGGCTTTCTCGCCTGATTGTATTCATCTTCGGCAGTTGGCCCAACCCCGGCCGAGTCGGCACCCGCATCAGGGCCAACATCGCCCCAGTATACGTAGCCGTTATGTTTATCTACCGAAATACGGTACGGGTTCCGGTGACCCATTGTGTATATTTCCGGGCGAGTTTTTGGTGTGCCTTTCGGAAATAAGTTGCCTTCCGGAATGGTGTAGGTTCCGTCGGCTTCGGGGTGAATACGTAGAATTTTACCGCGTAGATCGTTCGTGTTGGCCGACGATTTCTGCGCATCCCACGGGCTACGATCCGGTCGCTCGTCGATGGGTGCGTATAAGGTTGCGCGCGGGCTGGTATTGTCGCCGGTGGAGAGGTAGAGATTACCATCGCGGTCCCAATCAATCGAGCCACCGGTATGGCAGCATTGTTCGCGCTGGGTTACAACATCCAGCAGCACTTTTTTGGAGGAGAGAACCAGTTCGTCGCCACGAAGTTCGTAACGAGCCAGAATATTCTTGGATTCGGCACCAACTGGAGAGTAGTAAAGGTAAATCCAGTGGTTTTTCTCGAAATTAGGATCAATGTTTACGCCTAGCAGACCATCTTCGGCCTCGGTTTCGTGGCCTTCTTTGTCTTTATATTTTGTGCTGACCGGAATTGTTGCAATCGTTTTAAGTTGTCTGGTCGTTGGCGAATATAAGCGAACGTCGCCGTGACGCTCAACAAGTAACACGCGCTCGTCGGGCAGGATAGCCATTTCAAGCGGTTCGTTAAGTTTTTCTGCCAGTACTACTTTTGTAAACCGATTTTCATCGGGTAGGTCACCCGGATCGACTAATGGTTTTGCCGAATAAGCCCATAGCCCAATGGCTCCCACGCACAAGGCAGCTACCATTCGGTACGATTTTAAGGGGAGTAAGTTGCTTCTCATTTATAATGCGTAGTTTCAACACAATGATACTAATTATTTTTCATTGTGTTGAGAAAACACACTATGAAAAATTTCATATTTCCACAATGGAGTACAAAAAAGAGTTACAACGGCTGATTATCGATTTAAAAACTAACTATTTGCCGTCTGTATCAATTGACCTTGTCATATTCGGATTTCACGATGGACAGCTAAAGGTTTTGCTATTACGCTGGAAAGGAACGGACGACTGGTGTTTGCCGGGGGGCAGAATTCGGCATGAAGAAAATATGGAGGCCGCTGCTTATCGGAGCCTGCAAGGGCGGACGGGCTTACGTGAAATTTTCCTGCAACAGTTTCATACTTTCGGCGATGTGATCCGGTACAAAAACTTCAGCGTGGAGGAAACGCTGGCAAAACTGGGTTTGCCTATTGAAGTGAGTCAGGAACTAATCAGTCGGGATGTTTCGGTGGGCTATTATGCCCTCGTCGAATTTGCCCATGTAACACCCACGCCCGATTTTTTTACGGAAGAGTGCCGCTGGTGGGAAATTGACCAGATTCCGCCCCTTCTTTTCGATCATAATGATATGATTACGATGGCTTTAAAAACGCTTCGTCGGCAACTTACTTATCAACCTGTTGGTTATACATTGCTACCCGACAAGTTCACGATGCCGGATTTGCAACAACTTTACGAAACCATTCTGGGACAGTCACTAGATCGCCGAAATTTCCAGAAACGAATGCTTGGTTACGGTATTCTGGAGCGGCTGGAAGAACGTAAAACGGGTGGAGCGCATAAGGCACCGTACCTGTATCGGTTTAATAAAGAGAAATACGAAAAAGCCCTGAAAGATGAAATACTATTTGTAGGATAGCCATTACTGCGTAGACATTCTTCTCACCTTATTAATTGCTCATCTACGTATTAAAACCCTTAGATCGGTTGAATTGTTAACTAATGGCGCACTGCTAATTAAGCGATTAGAATTATTGATAATTTGCCTAACGCATTTTCTGCCAGTCAATTAAGTTTTTTTGTAGCTCTTGAAATTGCCGTTTGATTTTTTGATCTGGCCCATAAAGAAGCCGTAATATCACCGTACAATATGAACACTCGTATTCGTTTGGCTCTTGACCGGACACCAAACACCAACCATACAGGATTCTATGTCGCCTTAGCGAAAGGAGCCTATGCGAAAGTCGGCCTTGACGTAGAATTTATATCTCCTGATCAGGATAACTATCAGCTATCTCCCTCTCGGCGTATTGTGCAGGGAAGTGCCGAGTTAGCCATTACACCGTCTGAAAGTGTTATTAGTTACCAGACCAACGGCGTTCCGTTAGTTGCGGTAGCTACCGTTTTGGCCCGGGATATCAGTGCCATCGTTACGCTGAAAGAAAGCGGTATTAACAGGCCGAGCGAACTGGATGGAAAGGTGTATGCCTCCTACGGTGCTCGGTATGAAGATGATATTATTCGGCAACTCATTCAGAACGACGATGGGCGTGGGCAATATATATCCCATAAATTAGGCTGGCCCGGTATCTGGCGGGCGCTGCTAACCCGCGAAGTCGATGCGGCCTGGTGCTGGACAACCTGGGAGGGCGTTCAGGCAGATATTGAAGGTATAGATTTGAACCAGTTTTTGTTCGATGAGTATGAAATTCCGTATGGTTATAATCCCGTGCTTACCGCCAATACTGCCTGGAGTGACCAAAATGGGGACGCTTTACGACGGTTTCTGGAGGAGACAGCGGCTGGCTATCGGTTTGCGGTGAAAAATCCCGACGAAGCGGCCCGGCTATTAATCAAAACGGCTAATCACCCAACATTGACCAAGCGAAACTTTGTGGAGCAGAGCCAGCAGATGGTATCGGGATATTATCTGGATGGCGAAGGACATTGGGGCTTCATGCACCGAAACGTTTGGGTGTCGTTTGTCAACTGGATGACTCGCAATCATTTACTCACCGACCCTACCGGCGAATTGATTCTGCGAATGGATGTTGACACGCTCTTTACTAACAAGTATTTAGACGGTGTTCCGGCCATGATGCGCTGGTAAGTTCCCGGCGAATATATTAGGCGTTGATATAAGTTCTTATTGATGAATCAGTTACCCGCCAATGGTAGCCATTGATTCAGTGACGGTATCCCGTTGCTGTTCGGCCTCGAATCCGTTCGCCACGCGTTGGGAAAAGGCTTGCAGAAAAGCCGCTGTCAGCATTTCATCCGACGCGCCGGATCGTAACAAAGCCCTGACATCAAGAACGCCATTATCGTACAAACAGGTTTTGAGTGTCCCCTGGGCCGTCAGACGAATACGGTTGCAGGTGCCACAGAATGTGCGGCTAAAAGCCGCAATGACGCCAATTGTGCCCTGATGACCCGGAATTTGATAGGCAGCTGAAGTTGAGAATGGTGAATCAGGTAGTTTTTGTAAATCGGGGAAATGCGCCCGAATTTCATCAACAATACGTTTGTGCGTCCAGTGCAAAATGGGATAATGGCTCCCTTCGCCATTGAAAGGCATTTCTTCAATAAACCGCACGTCGACAGGTAAGGTGCGCGTCATGTCGACCAACGGAATCAAATCCTGAGTGTTCTGCCCATCCATCACTACCGCATTGATTTTGGTCTGAATCCCAACCGACAGTAATGCGTCCAGGGTTTTCAAAACGGCGGGTAATTCATCACGTCGGGTAATTTTTCGGAAGCGTTCCCGATCAAGCGTATCTAAACTCAAATTCACTGATTTGACGCCAAGTGCAGCCAACGCGTCAACATGTGGGGCCGTCAAAACACCATTTGTTGTCAGAGAGATATCGTTCAGGCCGTCGATCTCGGCCAGCCGATGGAGAAAATCCATTAAACCTGCCCGTACAAATGGCTCTCCACCCGTAATACGCACTTTCTGGACACCTAATCGAGCCAATACGCGCACCAACCGCTCCATTTCCTCATAGGTTAGTACTTGGTGTTTGGGCAGGTACTTTATACCTTCTTCGGGCATGCAGTAAAAGCACCGAAGATTACAACGATCTGTTACTGCCAGTCGAAGGTAGGTGATGGGGCGGTTGTGATTATCGTAAATCATGAAGTATCTGACTAACACAAAAATACGGATTTTGATTGCATATCGGGTTTTGTAGCTAAGAGTAGTTTTTGGAGAAATCAATTGATCGCTGGTGTTATAACTCATTCACAAACAAATACTTATAATGGATTGGTGCACAATTTGGTGAACTATATCGTATTGTGGTTTATCACTTAATAGATTAATGAGAATTGCTTTATTTATGTATTTTTTATTAAATGGGTATTCCTGTTTCGCCCAAGACTGGACATTTTATGGAATTTTTCCGGCTATCTCGCAGTCGGGCAACCTCAGTGAAAAACTACAATATAACCTGTATCTATCGTCGACAATTGATGCCTTTCGGCAAACCGTTGAAACGAAGGAATACCCCGCTACGGCGCTTCAATAGTATGTTCAGCCAAGTAAAACAAAAGGCTTTATACATCGGCTTCCAACGAAATCTTCTTATGCCTGGCGGGGGCTAAAAGTAGTCCTATCAGCTCAAAGAATGCGTTTTATGGTGAAAACTGGCTCTATAGTGGGGCTGGTTATAACACAGGTAGATTTGGTAAGATTGAATGGGGTTATATGTACCAAAATCTGACGCGAAATTCGAAGCAGGATCATCGTTATTTACACCTGTTGCCGATCAGCTGGGCGGGTAGCTTCTATTTATCGAATGTCGGCGTATGGTTGTGTACGCCCTAACAATTAAAAAAAAGAATCAAAGATTGAATTATCATAAGTTTTGTTGAAAAATTAGTATTATTTTTGGGGAAAATTCATTGACTGTACTTGTGAAAAAAGCAGTTTCCATTGGTCTCTTTGGCTTGTTCCTGTACCACACATTGGCCTACGTGCTGGTGTTTGTGAGTATGTGGTGGCAGGCAGAGCACGACCTGTCGGAACGACTTTTGGTATATCGGTCGGTGGATAGCATGGTTGAGTTTCAGATTCCACTGAAAGATAAGCCCGATGTCAGCGCTATTACCCGGACAACATCAGACGGGTTTAGCTACCGGGGGCAGTATTTTAGTGTTGTAAGTCTTGAAGTTCGGGGTGACACCTTATATATCGCCGGATTGCAGTCGGAGAATCGCTCCTTCTTGCAGAGTGATCTGCTGTCTTTCCTAAACGATCATATTTCCGGTGCAACGGATAAAAATCACAAGGCCAATCAATTGCTGAAATTCCTGCTGAAGGAATACTCGCCTAATCCACGAGCCATTTTCAACTTTCTCCTTCCCAACTGGCGCGAAGCCATCCGCATTCCAAACGGTCTGTTTGTGTTTGCTGCCCGCGCCTTACCTGTTCATTCGCCCCCTCCCGAAATCTGAGGGCCGCTATCCGTCTTTGTACGAAGCAGGGCAATTCATTTCATTTGTGCTTTCCTGATTAACCTATTACAGGCGCTTTCACTTGCCTCTGTTGATGGAATAATTCGGGCTACCGTATTCCGTTGTATTTCGTGCTTTTACAGACTTGGGTTGCTGATCAGCAACCCAGCAAATACGAGCTGTACAAGCGGACGGTTTCTACCACTTACATGGGCTGTATTTATACAAACCGAGATAAGTAAGTGGAGCATTAGACATGAAATTCCCTTGCTATGTCGCTGTGCGATAGACAGCTATGACTGTGATCTGCAGTCTATCTACCCCAAAATTCTCAGCTAAACGTTAACCAACCTGTTTTTTTGACAGGCTGGCCTCATTGCCCTGTTCGCCTGTTGGCGCGGCATTACGTATTCTGTTTCGCTACTGTTCTTCATGAAAGCAATTTCTACTCTTGTCCTGGCTTTTGCCTGTACTCTATTTTCTCATACATCTGTGTCGGCGCAGGGTTGCGTGGCTGTTCGGCATATGAGTTCTGCTGCTCCGGCGGGTTCAGCCGATTATTTCAAACAACGTACCGGTCATTGGCAGGTGTCGGCAGGTTATCGCTTCTTTCGGTCTTATAAGCACTTTGTGGGTTCTGATGAGCAGAAACAGCGCGTTGAACAGGGAACGCAGGTTATCAACGTGTCGCACGCGATTGATCTGGGTATTACGTACCTGGTAAATCAGCGCCTTTCGTTCTCCGTAAATCTGCCGATTCAGGACAACGACCGTTCGTCACTCTATGAACATTACGGTAATGCCGTGGCGCAGAATCCGGAGCAAAAACGGTTTCATACCGGTTCCATGGGTATCGGCGATCTGCGGATTTCGGGCAACTACTGGCTCGTTAATCCCGTCAGACTTCCTAAAGCCAACCTGGCGGTGGGACTGGGCGTAAAACTGCCAACCGGCAACTTCGGCGTGACCGATGACTTCCACCGGCTAACGAAAGAGGGTACGGATTATACGATCAATCAACCCGTCGATCAATCAATTCAGCTCGGCGACGGTGGTGTTGGCGTAAGCGTTGAACTACAGGGGTACGTTCAGTTGACGAAAGGTCTGACAGCTTATGCTAATGGTTTTTACCTTTTCAATCCACGCGAAACAAACAGTACCGTCCGTAATCCATCGGCCACTACAATTGATTTGGTAACGGGCAAATTCTCCGTAGCCGATCAATTTGCGGCTCGTGTTGGCCTGAGCCAGTCCATCAAGGCTGTTCCGGGTTTGGCCGTTATGTTGGGTGGCCGGGTTGAAGGCGTTCCCGCCATTGATGCCATTGGGGGCAGCAGCGGATTTCGTCGTCCGGGCTATATCGTTTCGGTAGAGCCTGGCTTGTCATACATGCGCCATAAAACGGCCATCGCGGCTACGGTGCCAGTGGCTATTCATCGCAATCGGATTACGAGTTATGCAGATCGGCTTGACCCACTAGGCCTGAAACATGGTGATGCGGCTTTTGCCGACTATCTAGTTTCGATCAACGTATCGCGCTGGTTTTAGTCTGTCTTACTGTAACGAAGGTGGCCTCCTTACAGTTTTTTATAGTATCTCTGGGCGCAGTGCGGTATTGACCGTTGGAGTAACAATTTAGAAATCCATCGTACATTAAATAGTAACTGACCAATGAAAACAAGTTTAAAATGCCTGATTATCACATCCTTGCTGATGCCATTTGCGGCTCAGGCTCAGATGCCGCACGATGCGATTTATATGAGCAAAAATCAGGTATGTGTTGCCGGGATGTATGGGTATAGCTCCTGGAATCAATATTGGGAGAATACGCTCAAACGCGAAAATTTCAACATCGGTACGCAAACGACTCAGAGTGTCATGCTCATGCCTGCCATCGGTATCAGCAAACGGGTTAACGTCATTTTGAGCTTGCCTTACGTCTGGACAAGCAACAGCGCGGGTAATCTGATGGGCCAACATGGCATACAGGATCTATCCGTCTGGCTGAAAGTGAAAGCGGTGAAAGTCGGCGGATTCTCGCTCAATGCTATTGTGGGCGGGTCAATTCCGTTAGGGAGTTATGTGCCGAATTTTATGCCGATGTCTATCGGTTTGCAGTGCCGCACATTTACCGGGCGGTTGCTGGCCAACTACAGAGAACCTAAAACGGGCATTTACCTGACAGCTCACGGCAGCTACGGCTGGCGGGGAAATAGTAAAATTGACCAGGATGCTTATCAGGCCAATGACAAGGTCTATAACACCAATCAGGTGCAGGTGCCCAATACGTATGACGCTGCCCTTCGGTTGGGCGTGCTGCGTAAGGGGTGGCAAACCGAAGTCTGGGCCGAGCGCACAGCATGCCTGAGCGGTGACAATATCCGTCGGAACGATATGCCCTATCTCACCAACAACATGCAGGCTACATCGGTGGGTTGGTATGGTAAAGTGCAACCCCATAACATTGGCCTCAATGCTCGCGTGGGCTATGTCGTTGACGGACTGAACGTTGGTCAGAGCACTAGCTATACGGTGGGCGTTTTGTACCAAATTAATTTTAAGAAATAATCAACCGGTATGGTCTGACCGTCGATGCGGTCGCCCTGCGCCGAAGTCGCTGTACTCTCATGAAAAAATGTAGTCAATTAGTTATAATCAGTTGTGTAATGGTCGGTTTGTCAGCGGCTATTATTTCCTGCGACAAAAGCATTACAGAACCCCAGCGCGTGGGGTACACACCGGCCAGCGTCGATGATAAAGCAGGAGCCTGGAAAACGTATATACTAACGGCACCTACCGACGTAACAGTGGCTACACCTACGGCCGCAACGTCTGCCGATTATCTCGCTGAGATTGTTGATCTTAAGTCGAAGTCGGCTAATCTGACGCAGGATCAACAGGATGCTGTTGTGTACTGGGGCACCGGGGCCGTGTATCGCTGGAACGAAATCGCGCGCGAATTAGCGGCTCGTTATAATGTTCCTCCGGCTTCCAACGCCGATGGTAAATATCCCGTACCCGACGCTGCCAATCCACTAGCCGATCCGAAATTTCCGTTTGCCAATCCACCGTATGCGGCTCGCGCTTTTGCTTATCTAAGTGTGGCTCAGTATGATGCGTTGGTGGTAGCATGGCGGGCCAAGTACCAGTATAATCGCCCGTCACTTGAACAACAGGGAGTTGTGGCCAGGGTGCCTATATTCAATGTACCCTCTTACCCATCGGA
>CAXVWN010000461.1:0-7033 GCA_964263725.1 Spirosoma sp. | reverse complement strand
AGTTCAACGGCCAATTCTTGTCGATCAAACACCCTACAAGGCTTTGACTAAACGATCAAATAAACCTCAACCCGAACAAAAACGCTGAACAATTAAAGTGAACGGGTTTATTGAACGCAAAAATCACTGTTTTCGAACACTCCCCTCCTACCCAGCCGCCGTTCATTTAAAGGTCGGTATAATTTACGGACAAGACATGGTAATTTTTATTGCCTGTACTACATAGACTAACGCATACAGAAAAACCTTACTTCTTAAACTTATACAAATATGGGGCTTTGTTAGAGGCACCCGTAAATTTCTTCTCCAGGCGTTCTAATACGTTCAAATCCAGTATTTTCTTTTGAAAATTGGATGGGACAAACACTCTATTATAAACGGCTTCGTAGAGTTCCTGAACTTCACGCATCGTGAACGTTTCGGGCAGGAGATTAAAACCTAGTAATTTTTGGTCAAGATGCCCTCTAAGGGCTTCGAGAGCAACGGTGAGAATTTCGCTATGATCATGCACCATTTCAGGAATGTCCCAGATACTTTGCCATTCCAGATACTCATCAAACTCGCCTGCTTGTGGATGGACTTTATTGATGTCAACCAGGGCATAATACCCAATACAAACAAACCGGCTGGATATCCAATCTAGCACCTTGTCATCAAATTGGTGATCATCTAATTTGCGATGCTCTGACTTGATGATTTCCTTGTGGGGACTGTTGACAATTCGGTTTTCATTACCGAATACCCGAAACTGCTCCAAATAGATATTTTCTAAACCTGTTCGTTCGTTTAATATTCGACTGGCTGCGCTATCAATCCCCTCTGTTTTAAGGATATATCCGCCTGGTAAACACCAGCGGCCTTTCCCAAATTTGAATTTAGAAATCAGCACTTTCAGTTCTTTATCCCGGTAACCAAAAATCACACAGTCAATCGACAGGTGTGATATATACTTCTCATCATCAAATATCTTCATCGTTTTTGCGCTTTCGAGTCACCTCTCTAAGGTCACCTTAGCTAAAGGGCTCCCCGTTTCAACAAGTCTATACTCGCTTTACCGGTAGTTTCAGGTTTGGTTAGGTGCATGGGGTAAAGGCCGCTCTATTGCAAAAGTAGAGCTTATCAGCCTAATTAAGCCTTTATCTAAATAGGATTATTTGTGTGTTCGATAGTTAATACACAATCTATTATATTTTTTTTATAAAATAGAAATAATCTGTTTACTTTTGGTCTTGTCAATTTTCAGGCTATTTCTTAAAACCATTTTTTATGAACAATTCTCCTCAAGGTTGTACTTCTCTGCTTCGTTTCAGTTGGGTTAGCCTAGCCGTCATTTGTCTGCTCTGTTCACTTAGTTCCCTGGCCCAAGTCAAAAAAGACACCACGAGTTACATCCAAACGCTCGACATCCAAACCGGAAAGATCGATACCATCCTGGCCATCAATACCCATTTTGAAGCCCCCAACTGGCATCCAGACAATTATCTGGTTCTCAACAGCAAGGGTAAAATTTACACGCTCAATCTGGCCTCCAAAAAAGTAGCTGAACTCAACACGGGCTCTGTCACCCAGTGCAATAATGACCACGGCATTTCCCCCGACAAGAAATGGCTGGTCGTTAGTCACAATGACAAAAGTGATCCTTCTACGAAATCCTATAAATCAGCGCTTTACGTACTTCCGATTGCGGGCGGGGACCCTAGGAAAATCACATCCGAAGTGCCTTCGTTCTGGCATGGCTGGACGCCAGATAGTAAGACAGTAGCCTACTGTGCTGAACGTAACGGCAATTATGACATTTACACCATTGGGGTTGACGGTGGCACCGAAAAGAGATTGACGAGTACCGAGGGATTGGACGATGGTCCTGATTATTCGCCTGACGGAAAATACATCTACTTCAACTCGTACCGAACCGGGCATATGCAAATCTGGCGGATGTTGGCTGATGGGTCAAAACCTGAACAGCTGACCTTTGATGAAAACTCCAACTGGTTCGCTCACCCCTCGCCCGACAATAACTGGATCGTTTTCATCGCCTATACCTCGGATGAAAAGCAAGCCCATCTGTTTGGCAAAAACGTTAAACTCCGCCTGATGAATACAAAAACCAAAGCGTTAAAAGACATCACCCCCGTCTTTTATGGTGGTCAGGGTACAATCAATGTACCTTCGTGGAGCCCTGACAGCCAGAAAATCGCCTTTGTCAGTTACCTGGTCAAATAAGGGTCAATCTTTAGCCGATAATTATCATGAAAAAATATAGCTCTACCTCAAGAAGGCAATTTTTGCAACAAATTGGGGCGACCAGTCTTGTGGCTGCGGCCTCACCTTTGTCGTCCCTGGCGGCTCAGTCAAAAGCCGAAGAACGTATCCTGCAGTATGAAAAACCGGTTTCGTCAAACGATACCATAAGACTGGGAGTGATTGGGTATGGAGTACAAGGCCATTTTGATTCCAATACGGCCCTTAAAGTGCCAGGGGTTGAACTGGCCGGCATTTGCGATTTGTACCCAGGTCGGCTAGAAAACGCGAAAGAAAAATTTGGCAGCGAGTTATACACCACCCGAAACTACAAAGAACTCCTGGACCGAAAAGACATCGACGCGGTGATTATTGCCACGCATGATGTCTGGCATTCCCGCATTACACTGGACGCATTGGCGAAAGGCAAGCACGTGTATTGTGAAAAACCGATGGTCTATAAAATTAGCCAGGGCTATCCGGTAATCGCAGCGGCCAAAAAGGCTGGTAAGGTATTGCAGGTGGGTAGCCAGCGGGTCAGCAGCATCGGGTATGCAAAAGCAAAAGAATTGCTGGCGGCTGGTGAAATCGGCAAACTCAACATGGTGAATGCCGTCTACGACCGGCAAAGTTCGATAGGTGCCTGGGAATATACGATCCCCAAAGACGCGGATGCCATGACGACCGATTGGGAACGGTTTGTTGCCGTGACGGCTACGCCCAAAATGCCGTTTGATGCCAAAAAGTTTTTCTGGTGGCGTGCCTTTAAAGAAGTGGGTACGGGCGTAGCGGGCGACTTATTTATCCACCTATTGAGTGGTTCACATTTTATTACCAACTCAAAAGGCCCCAAAAGTATTTACAGTACTGGTCAGTTCAGTTACTGGAAAGATGGACGAAACCTGCCGGATGTGATGTCGGGCGTAATGCAATATCCTGATAGCCCGGAACATGCTGCGTTTCAGCTGACCCTACAAGTAAATTTTATCAGTGGTACGGGCGGGCAGGAGGTGATCCGACTAGTTGGTTCTGAGGGCGTCATTGATGTGATTGGCAATAACATTACCCTCAAGCATAGTCTGATGCCGGAAGCCCCCGGATTTGGCGGGTATGATTCCCTGTTCACGTTCTCCAAAGCAATGCAAGACGACATGCAAAAGGACTATGATGCCAAATGGACGGCCGATCAACGAAAAAGACCCACCAAAGCGGATATAATCTTCAAAGTGCCTGATGGCTATGATGATCATTTAGACCACTTGACCAATTTCTTTGATTCGATCCGGACGGGTAAACCCGTGGTCGAGAATGCTGAGTTTGGCTTTCGGGCTGCCGCCCCTGCGCTGGCTTGCAACGCCAGTTTTTTTAGCAAAAATATCGTTCATTGGGACCCCGTCAACATGAAATTGACGTAATTTTTGGTAATTATATTTTAGCCTAATCTGGGTTATCCATTTTGGTTAGAAAGGGATAACCCAGATTAGGCTAAGATATAAGACGGGTCAATGGCATTTTCGTTCAATAAATAGGCAGCAAATAGTATTTTCGGACTCTTAATTTGCTGCCAGTGAATGATTTGTATCAATTATTGGCATAAGCTAAAATCGTTCACAAAATCCTCGGTATATTTTTCGGACAAGACCTACATCAGTTTGAGCAAATTATTACCAAACACGTCTCAACATGCCTGAATTATTTGCCGACTGAGCGGTACACGGTTATATTCTTATAAGATCCAACGTCTGGTATGGTAATGGAAATCGTTTTTGTGTCGATGGGGGGAGCCGCAAACTTGAACCAAACCGAAACTGGCTTGTCTTTATCAGAAGGAATAGGGATGTTGATGAATTGCTTTCCCTGATCGGACTGAAGCGGGGAGGCCCTGTAATTGCCAGATTGATCTTTAAGTACGCTATACGTTTTAGCGGTCGTTTCATCGACTACGCTAACCTGATCAATGGCGTAGGTTGACGCCATTCGATTGGCTTCGGAGCCGGCTTTATATTGCAACTCAACGGTCAGGGTGTCTCCATTTACCTGTGCCTTTAGCAAATCAACTTGCGAGCCGTTAGGCCCTTTCTGAGAACTAAGAAAAGCCGGTGGTGGTGGATTGGGGTGTTGCACTACTGCCTCAGTATTCACTGTTGTATCGGACCGGGTTGTTCGCTGTTTTGTCGATTTGTAAGCCGGATTGCAGGCGAGCAGGCAACCAGCCAGTAGAGCCATTGTCAGTTGAATTGAGATAAGCCTAATTTGCATACAGCGTAAAATTTAAAGTCGGTAAGTCACTAATAATTCGAATCAATTAAACAGGCTATAATCAGCTTTCCTTTTCAAAACCGGTCTAACTCCTTGATCTCAAAGATAGTATTTACAATACTGCATATATGGTTTAGCCAAACCAAATCAGTAATAATGGTAGTAATCTCCGTAATCTGTATACCATTCCCTAGTAGCTTAAATATCACCTTTGTTGGGAAGCAGAAGAAATCATTAAGGCTCGCATTATATAAGCGGCTGTATGGCTTATGTGGTCAATACCAGCATTAGAAATTCTATATTTTTAATTATGGAAAATTAAGGAAATAATGAAAATAAGCTAAAACCAAAATAGCTTTTTTTAAAACCCCCACGCCTGTAGGGGCTACTATATTACCAGAACGAGTCTCAAAGCCCTTTGAGCCTGCCCAAATGGAAAAACTAGTTATGAACATCGCCAACGATTTCTTGATGTCTATTCTACTGGACGCCACACTTGCCGCCAGCCGGGTCGACTCCTATACTAAGAAATAGATACCCTTTATTACCCTCCATAGGTCATACTAGTCAAGGCCGGGCAACCCGATGCGCTATAACGCAAGCCTATTTGTCCCAGCTTTGAGTACATGGGTCTTCCCTTTCCAGATAAACCTACCAGTAATTTTTGGTGGAAGTGAGATGTCGGCCCGTAATGTTCCCTGCTGAACGGTGTAATTCACGGCAACCTTCCCATTGGGATGGGGTATTTCCCCACTAATCGAATGGATGGAGCCCAGGTGGGGCGTAATCCTGACGCTGGTAAAGCCGGGCCCTGCGCTTTCAATCCCCAGAATGGTGCGGAAGAATTCTATGTTCGGGCTGGCCCCCCAAGCATGGCAATCCGAACGGGACGTGTTGACATCGGACGTTTCGGCCCAGGTGGTTAGTCCCATCGCCATATTCTCTTTCCATTTGCCCAACCAGTTTAAGTAGTCATTACCCAGGCCTGCCTGGACGAGTGCCTGGTGAAGGTAATATTTAAAATAGATCGAAGCGGGGACCAGTGTCGTATCTGCCAGCATTCTTCTGGCAATCAACTTAACCTGGTTTTGGGGTGGTACACCGGCTAAGATGGCCAGCGAGTTAGCGTGCTGGGAATACGTGTTTTTAGTTTCCGTATCAGCGTACAACTGCTTCCCCGAATTCCAGTATTTTCGCTGGATAGTTTGTTTTAACTGCCTGGCCCGGCGCAGATAGAGCGTGGCTAACTCGGTTACGCCCAGCTGCTTTTCCAGATCAGCCGCTAACTGGTAGGTCCACATCAATTGCATATCCAGCACGGCCGATTCGCCATTTGTTCCAATGGGGGCCATACCGAAATTCCACCCTTTCCCCTGCGTCCAGTCCGTAAACACCCAGTACGGCACGTTCTTCAGCGAGCCATCAGCCTGCTGGTAGCGTTCAAAAAACGACAACACCTGCCTGGCACCGGGCAGCTTATCTTTAATAAACTGGCTGTCGGGCCTGTACATATAATAGTCGTGAAGCATAGCCACCCACCACAGCGAGAACGTGGGGATTTGCTGATGCAGATCGGTGGGATACCGGCTCAGGGTAATACCCTCAGGAATACGGGAATGATCCATCAACGTCAGGCCATAACGCGCTAGCCGGTCATCACCCGCGTAATAAAGGGAAACCATCGCCTGGATGCGGGCGTCGCCAATGTACTGCAACTGCTCATAGTAGGGGCAATCCATATACGTTTCAAAGGCGCATAACCGGGCCGTTCGCCAGCCGATGTCGAGCATCTTACCAAGTTCAGCGTTTTCAGTCTGGAGTTTGGCTTTTGCCTCGAATGGATAGCCCGTAAAGGTGCCGTACAAATCATCGATGACTAAGGGTTCGGCTTTTGTGTTGACCACTAAGCGTATATATCGGTACGTTCGCCACCATAACGGGCTATACACCTGAGACGTCGTTCCATCGGATACTACACTATCCGCCTTACCGATGAAGCTCTTTCCGGCCACATCATTACGGTTTCCTTTGGCTGATGGTGCCGGGCGGCCCGCGCCGGAACTGGACGCTCTGGGCGTATACAGGGCTTCTGCGTAGCCCATTGAGAGGGTAGCCTCCCGCCCACCGCTAAAGGCGAGCGTTGGATAGGCATTGGTCAGTACCCCCTGATCGAGCAAAATCGTCGCCTTCGTGTTGGCGGGGATGGTCACTTTCGTGGGTGTAGCGGGAAAACTCGCCGGTACCTTGACACCTTCGGCCTGACGGATGGCAACCAGCCGCTGCAAAGTCATTTCCATAGGTGGCAGGGGCGAAGGTACCAGCATCCAGCCCGTCGAATTGACCGCCGTGGCTTTGGTTATGCCCGGACCAATGACCCGCGCCTTTGTCCAGCTCCCATCGGCAAAATCCTTTTGCTCCCAACCCTTCAGGTGTTTGCTCATATCCACGAGTTCAGATGGGCCAGCCACGTAATAACCCGGCACCCGCACTGCCAACGGCTGGTAACTCTCGTCTTTAGCAGTCTTCCAGCTAT
>CAXVWN010000460.1:0-11324 GCA_964263725.1 Spirosoma sp. | reverse complement strand
ATTAGTGATCCACTGGCTGTGCCTAAAACGGCTGCGCTGATGAAACAGCGTGGTATTTCGGATGAAGCTATCAAACTCGTAACCTTCACCAATGCCGTAACCGCCTTTGCCCAGAGTGGTCAATTAAGTCTTGAGGACCTTACACAACCGATGGGTATTGATCAGAGCCAACGGTTTAATGGCAGCTCGGTTTTGCGGGGCGGACAGGCGCCTAGAGTAGACAAAGAGTCAACAATTATTAAATAATAACGTGGTGTCGGCGGGGCCGCCCGCGCGGTTTGAATAACCGACATGCGTCTTAGGCAATATGTCGGTTTTGAGAAACCGTCACCACAATATGAGCAAAATAAAAGCACTTTTATCCCTTACTCGTCCGGCCAATCTTGTTACCGCTATTGCCGATGTGTTGGCGGGTATGGCTATTGCGGGTTATTTTATGATACCTGACTCGGCCATAGCACCGATCAACTGGCTTTGTTTGGCAACGGTTGGCTTGTATGGCGGGGGCGTAGTTTTCAACGATGTTTTCGATGCCGAATTAGATGCTGTCGAGCGTCCCGAGCGGCCTATTCCCAGTGGTATTATTAGCAAACGTTCTGCTATCATACTGGGAACCGTGCTATTAATAATTGGTATTGCTGCGTCTTTTCTGGTGAATCAAACGGCTGGTTTTCTGGCCATTGGGATTAGTATCGCATCGCTCGTGTATGACCGGTTCGGCAAGCATCACAACTGGTTAGGTCCCGTTAATATGGGACTTTGCCGGGGGCTGAATCTGCTATTGGGGGTTAGTATATTGCCCGAACAGGTTTTGCCTTGGATGTGGGTCGGGCTAGTTCCGATCGTCTACATTGCCGCTATTACCATGATTAGCCGGGGCGAAGTGCATGGCGGTAGTCCCACCATATTGCGGGCAGGTGGTATACTTTATGCGCTGGTGATTGGCTCCGTAGCCGCGTTAGCACAACGTCAGAAACAATTAGGAACGGCACTTCCATTCCTGGCTTTGTTTGGATACTATATTTTTCCTCCCCTCTGGCGGGCAGTGAAGGAGCCTGTTGGCCGCAATATCGGTCTGGCTGTGAAGGCGGGCGTTTTGTCGCTCATTGTCATGAATGCGGCCTGGGTAGCGGCTTTTGCAACATTTCCGCTGGCCTTCCTCGTATTTTGCCTGCTGCCGCTATCGAGGTTTTTGGCAAAGGCATTTGCTGTAACCTGATTGGCTAAATTCTATCTTGTCATTCCGAGGTACGAGGAACCTTACCGTCAGGTAACTACAAGATTCCTCGTACCTCGGAATGACAAAACAGAATCGGGTCACTGGCCACATCTTAACGATGTAGTCAGTGACCCGATTCTGTTTATGCGTGTTTTACTTATTAGGCGTTTGCTGGCGTGCAGAATTCTTCCAGCGCCATTTCCAGGTGCTGAGCAATCATTTGCGCCGAACGACCTTCAATGTGGTGCCGCTCAATAAAATGCACAAGATCACCGTCTTTGAAAATGCCAATTGCTGGCGACGATGGTGGGTAAGGAAGTAAGTACTCACGCATCTTGGCCGTAGCATCCAAATCGGCACCGGCAAATACGGTCACCAGTTTGTCTGGCTTTATGGCACTGGCTGCCAGAGCCGCTTTCACACCCGGACGGGCTGCACCAGCCGCGCAACCGCATACTGAGTTCACAATGACCAGCATTGTGCCTTCAGTATTTTCCATTGTGTTCACTACGTCATCGGCAGTGGTTAGTTCGTCAAACCCGACGCTCGTCAGGTCTTCCCGCATCGGGATAAGCAAATGAGGAGGATACATAATTTTCGTGATTAATTTAATCGTTAATGGTTGCCGTCTGTCGGTAGTTAAGATAACGACCGACAGACGGCAACATAAATTTACATAAATCCAAGTTCCAGTTTCGCTACTTCCGACATAAGTTCGGTGGAGTAGGGGGGATCGAACGTCAGTTCGACACTAACATCGTTTACGCCCTCAACAGCCCGAACTTTTTCTTCGATTTCGGCTGGAATTGCGCCTGCCGATGGGCAAGAAGGGGAGGTTAGCGTCATAAGGATATAAACGTTGTTGACCGGAAATATCTTGATGTCGTAAATGAGCCCCAGTTCGTACACGTCCACCGGAATTTCGGGATCGTAGACACCTTTGAGGGCCAGTACAACTTGTTCTTTCAATTCTTCGTCTGTCATGACTTAACTATTAAACAGTTTTTTCGGTGTATGCACGGCCGAAGGCTTTCATGCGTTCAATCATCGAAGCCAGTCCACCGGCTCGTAATGAGGTAATCAAATTGCCCATACCGACTCGTGGAATAAAATAGAGGTCGGCATTGGCTATATCTTCGGGTTTCTCGCCCGACAGCACTTGAACCAACAGGCCAACTAAGCCTTTCGAGATTTGAGCAGTCGGTTCGCTATCGCCGAAAAAATACAATTTATCGTCTTTTAGTTCGGCATCGACCCACACTTTCGACTGGCAACCCATAATCCGATTTTCATCATTTTTCAGAGCTTCGGGCATGGGTGGCAATTTCTTACCCAGGTCAATAATATATTGTGTCTTGTCGAGTTGGTCATCGAACAAGTCAAAGTTCTCAATGATCTCGTCTTGTTTTTCGTTTATTGTCATAATCAGATTCTCCCTAAAGGCGGTCCCATTGCACGAAGGGCCAATATCCGAAGCGTTTCGTCCTGGTATTGGTAGACTAATCTATACTTTCGGACAAACACCTCTCGAATAAAGCTTATATCAACATCTGGTACTATGCGTCCCATTTCTGGAAACTTTATTAGCAAGTCAACTTTTTTGTTTAACTCGTCTGACCAATCTTCGGCTAAGACGGGAGAGTAATCGTAATAATTACTGTATGCTTTCCTAACCTCTTCCTTGGCACTGTCATTCCAGATTAAATTCATGCTGCGTTCCCGCTTCCTCTTTTCTGTGCTTTGAATTCATTGAATTCGTGCATAAAGTCGTTGTGAGAAGTGCCCGGTTCGCTTTCCGCTTCCCGAAGTCGCTCATTAATTAATCGTATAAACAAAATTCGTTCGATCAGTTGATCTGCCGTTACCTGGTCGGGTAAATTGCCAAAACTTTCAATGACCTGATTTTTGTTCAACAGTGTTTCTGTTTCCATACAGTACGGGATATAAAAAATCACAACATCATTTTCTGAACCCGACGCAGGCCCTGAACGAGCCGATCAATTTCATCTCTGGTGTTATAAACCGCAAATGACGCCCGCGTAGTTCCGGCAATGCCAAAGCGTTGCATAAGGGGCTGCGTACAATGATGTCCCGTCCTGACGGCTATGCCCTGCTGGTCCAGAATAACGCCCGTATCCTGATGGTGAATGCCATCCAGCACAAAGGAAATAACGCCGATTTTGTGCGCTGCCTGCCCAATAATTCGTAAGCCAGTCAACTCACTTAGTTGCTCAGTAGCGTATTGAAGCAAGTCGTTTTCGTGCGCTGCAATATTGTCTTTCCCTAATCCCGCCATATAATCAAGAGCGGCTTTAACCGCTATTACATCGGCAATGTTAGGCGTACCCGCTTCAAATTTGTAAGGAATATCGTTATACGTCGTTTTTTCAAACGTGACCTCTTTGATCATTTCGCCACCGCCCCGATAAGGAGGCATCGAATCAAGAAGTTCTTTCTTGCCGTACAGAACGCCCATGCCCGTTGGGCCGTAGAGTTTGTGGGCCGAAAGAACGTAAAAATCAGCGTCGAGCGACTGTACATCAATATCGAGGTGCGAACTGGCTTGTGCGCCGTCGATCAACACCACGGCGCCAACAGCATGCGCTTTGTCGATGATTGTTTTGACCGGATTTATTGTGCCGAGAGAGTTTGAAACGTGAACGCAGGAAACGAATTTCGTCCGCTCCGACAGTAGTTTTTCGTATTCTTCCAGAATCAGTTCACCCGCATCATTCACAGGAATAACTTTCAGAATGCATCCTTTTTCTTCGCAAAGCATTTGCCAGGGTACGATGTTGGAGTGGTGCTCCATCGTGGAGATTATTATCTCATCGCCCGCTTTCAAGAATTGTCGGCCATATGTCTGAGCGACCAGATTAATGCCGTCGGTGGTGCCGTATGTAAAAATAATTTCCTGCCAATGTTTTGCATTCAGGAACTCCTGCATAGCTCGGCGCGATGCTTCAAAGGCAGCTGTTGCCTGTTCGGCCAGATGGTGAATGCCCCGATGAATATTCGCATTATAGCCCTCGTAATAACGGGTTAGGGCATTAATGACCGATTTTGGTTTTTGATTCGTTGCGGCATTATCTAAATAAACCAGCGGACGACCATTAATTTCCTGATGAAGCACCGGAAAATCCTGGCGAATTTGCTGAATATCGAGGGTAGTTTCTATCGCTGATTGCATATCGTGTTCGTGCCGAAAAGAGGGCAAATAACTATAACGTTGACTTAGAAGTCACTAGTAAAACATAAATAAAGGGCCGTTAGGTTCGTACAAATACTACCGTCTTTTCAAAACGATGACCTGATTTCGGAGCGTTTTGTTTCGACGAAAATTATCGTCTGCGATCAACACAAGCGTCTGTTTTTGTTCATCAGCCCAGGCCATTGCTTCCAGGTTACACACGACTCCCGGAAATTGACTGTTAAAATCGAAAGCCAGCTCTTTTCGTAATGTATGAGTCATTTCGTCTGGCGTTGCTAAATACAGGTTTGCTGTAACTCGCTTTTGGCTGGCATCATAACAGCGTTCCAGCACCAATATTCGATTATTATCTACCGCCAGTATTTCAGAAATGCCGCCCAAACGTTCTTCGCCCTGTGCAAAGGCGCACCGATTTACAGGGTATTTATACCGCTTGACAACCGGATCGGCTGCGAGTGGATTTGGGTAACGGAAAAACGTAATTGTATCCTGATTCATGCGGGTTTCACCTTCCCAACCCGCTTCGGGAGCGACCCACAGGGTGCCCGATGGCGTTAAGGCCATGCCTTCGAGACCTTTGTTTGGCCCTGGCAGGGGCATTCTCAACAGCACCTGCGATGCACTATCCCGAATGGTTTTGCCGTATTGAATTGACGTAACGAATTCATGTTCATCGGCCCAGAAGTAGATTCCTGTTTTGACGTCGTACCGAACGCCTTCAAACCAGAAAGGTGTCTTTTGAGCCAGTTTCAGCCGTGAGCTATCGCCTAAATCGCGGATAGTGCGGATATTGGTAAATGTGAAATGCCAGCCACGGTCACTCACCAGATGCCACTCGCCCGTTGCCGGTACAATTTCAAGACCCGAAATGCCACGCAGACTATCGCGAACCAGCGGCATCGTGATTGAATCGCCCTCGAACGCAAATTGTAAGCCTTGCCCGTGAGCGATGAATAGCGTAAACAGCAGACAGGCAAGTAGATAGAGTCGTCTCATAAGAGGACAAGAAACGCAAATAGGATTGAAATTGATCTGTTTATATACGTAGTAGATGCCACAAAAAAAGTGTCGGGTTCGCAAACCCGACACCACAAAAATCGTTTTATTGGCTAGTCAACGGACTTATTTTGTCAATTTTTCGCGTACCACGCCTTCCAGATACTCACGAATTGGCTGAATTTTGATCTGACTTAATACATCCTGCGAGAAGGCATATAATAACAACGTCCGGGCTTCATCTTTCGGAATACCGCGCGAACGCATGTAGAACAAAGCCTCATCGTTCAGTTGGCCGGTGGTGGTGCCGTGTGAACATTTTACATCGTCGGCATAAATTTCCAATTGCGGCTTGGTATTCATCGACGCTCCCGGCGAAAGGACTACATTTTTACAAGACTGGTACGCGTTGGTTTTTTGCGCATCAGGCCGAACGTAGATTTTACCGTTAAACACGCCTGTGCTGTTATCGTCCAGAATACCCTTATAGAGTTCATTGCTGTATGAATTGGGCATGGCGTGATCAACAAGTGTATGGTTGTCAATATGTTGCCGCCCGTTGGGCATATACAAGCCGTACATAAATGCTTCGGCATGTTGACCGTTCAGGACAATATTCAGGTTATTCCGAACAAAATTGCCGTTGAGCGTGATCGCGGCTGAATAAAAATGGCTGTTATCGGATTGATTTACCTGAGTAGTCCCAATATGGTACGCTTTCTCCGTTTCGTTCAGCACTTTGTAATACTGCATCCGGGCATCGCGGTCGAGCACAATTTCAGTAACGACGTTAATGAAACTGGATTTTTCGCCGAGTGTCCGGTAAGCTTCGGCCAGCATCACCTCGGCATTTTTACCGATAACAATAAGATTACGCGGTTGCGAGGCTATGTTTTTAACACGGGCATCGGTAATAAAACGTAAAATGATAGGTTGCTCAACGGCCGCATTATCCGGTACCCGCACCACTACGCCATCGCTGGCCAAGGCCGTATTTAGCGCTGTAAAGGCATTTTCTTGATAATCAGCATAATGAGCAAAGTGTGATCCGATAAAATCCGGATCGGTCTTTAGCATTTCGGCAAAACTCGTGATTTGTACCTGATTGGTTGGGCTAACAATCCGCGAAAGCTCGGGATGGTAGCGACCGTTGATAAAGTACAGCAGATTGCCTTCCAGATTCGGAATTTCGAGCGGAATAAGGTCCTCAGCCGTCAAGTTAGATGACGTGTCGAGACCAAAATCTTCTTTAAGAAGACCATTCACACTAGAGTATTTCCATTCTTCGTGTCGAATCGTGGGAAACCCAAGCTGCTCGAACTGTTTCAGAGCCGATCGCCGAAGCTGGTGCAACGGTGATTTTCGTTCGCCGTTCATAAGCTCTTCGTTATCTCGAAAAGACGTCAGCAACTGCTCTTTAAAATCGTTATATGATACGTAGGAGGGAGTCATCTTGTTAATGATAAATGATAAATGATAACCGGGTCGCCGTAGCGCTGACGAATAATTTGTAAGTCAAATCATCAATCATTTATTATTCATCATTGATTTATATGGCTTCGGCTTCAGCCTTAATCCAGTCGTACCCTTTTTCTTCCAATTCCAGGGCCAGTTCTTTCGGACCAGATTTTACGATACGACCTTTATACAATACATGTACAAAATCGGGGACGATATAATCCAGTAAACGCTGATAATGTGTTACCAGAATTGTAGCTCGCTCCGGCGACCGAAGTTTATTTACGCCATCGGCCACAATTCGTAAAGCATCGATGTCCAGACCAGAGTCAGTTTCGTCCAGAATCGCCAGCTTTGGTTCAAGCATAGCCATCTGAAAAATTTCATTCCGCTTTTTCTCTCCGCCCGAAAATCCTTCGTTTAACGACCGACTCAGCAACGATTGGTCGATGTTAACGAGTTTCATTTTCTCTTTCATCAACTTCAGAAATTGCACCGCATCAAGCGATTCCTGTCCTCGATATTTACGAATTTCGTTCAGCGCTGTTTTGAGAAAATTCGTCGTACTGACGCCTGGAATCTCTATTGGATATTGAAATGCTAGAAAAATACCCTCGGCTGCTCGCTCTTCAGGAGCCATATCCAATAAATCTTTTCCATCGAACAATACGCTACCGCTCGTTACATCATAGTCTTGACGACCTGCCAGCACCGATGCCAGGGTGCTCTTGCCCGCGCCGTTGGGACCCATAATGGCGTGAACCTCACCTGCATTGACTTGCAGATTGAGACCTCTTAGTATTTCTTTCGTGCCAATAGAGGCATGTAAATTACTGATGGATAACATAATAGGTTGTATCGTGACCGCTCTAAATAAAGCCGCAAAGTTAACAGATGAAATGGCATCTGCGTTGTAGGATAACAAAATCGGGCGTTTAAAAGTTGACCCAGACTTCGCTTATTCGCTTATGAATGAAAAACTCTTGCTTTACACCGACCAAAACAGGTTTGGTTGGTGTAAAGCAAGAGTGAACAGACTTCCTGTGTATTACTTCGTTCGGTTATTTATCAAGTAATAAAATTACCTAGGATCGCCGATTCGCTTGGCCCGCTTGGTCTGACTGAGCACAAACGGCACGCATACATCGGCGGGGCAGCCACACACCGTGGGGGTTAACAATACCGTCACATCGGTGTAACATCCCGATGCGTTGTACACCCGAATCGTGTAGGCTTGGGCCACCACCGGATTACTCAGGTTGCTGACAATAACGCCCCCTACAGGAATCACCTTGGCCAGACCCGACAGCGAAGCCCCTGGGTTGAAGGTCGCTCCCGCTGAGTACTGGTAGGTGTAGGCCGGATTATATTCACTGAGCACAAGCTGACCATTGGCCTGAGCAACATTGCCCACACAAGTGACGGCAATGGCCGTTGCCTTAAAGGTGGGCAACGTGTCTTCCTCTACAATGAAGGGGCAGCAGCTAAAGTCAGGACATTTGCCCGAGACATTATCCACAGCCAGGCTGTAGGTACCCGGAGCAGTGACCTCGAGCACGTTGGTGGTTTGTCCCACGATCTCAACATTATCCTTGAACCATTTGTAGCTGCTCCGACCGGGGGCGGCTGTCAGTTGGAAGGTATAAATATCATCGGTACATACCTTGACCGGCACAGAGGTACAGGCCGTAGCCGTATCGCCGGGGATAGTGGCCGTATTGTAGAGAATTCCTGAGCTATCGGCGATGGCCTGGAAAGTCAAACTCAGGCTCTGTCCGGCCGAGAGGGAAGCTACCGCCCAGGTGCTGATTGGGGTACCCTGCGTGAAGGTGGTTCCGGCTGGAGCCGTCGCTGAGTTGGCCACATAAGCCAGGCCCGTCGTCGACGAATCGCGCACCACCACATTGGTGGCCGTTGCTGTGCCGACATTGCTCAACACGAGCGTATAGGTGAGCACATCTCCGATTTTGGCTTTGGACTTATCGACCAGTTTGTCAATCGTTAGTTTGGTACTTGCGGTTGGCAGATAGAAGCCCGCATCCAAATTCGGATTGTTCTCGCCCGCTGCCAAGGTTACCGACCGGGTTTGGCCCGTGATCGGATTAGCATCCGAATCCTTCGTATCATCTCCACCGATTTGAGCCGACGTACTGGTGTAACCCGTTGGTGAGACAAAACTCACCGAGTAAGGTACGCCGGGGGTCAAGCCCATGAAGGAGTAAATCCCACTCGCGTTGGTCGTCGTTGAAGCGATCGGCGTGTTCGAGCTGTTGAGCAACACCACCACGACGCCCGGAATGCCTGGCTCACCTGGCTGTTGAATACCGTCCTTGTTGGTATCGATGAAGACGAAGTCACCCAGGCTCGCTACCGGAGCGACCGCACAACTCGTCGGAGCGGTGTAGGTCGTCGTAGCGATTGAGCAACCCGGCAGGCTGGCGGTCACGGTGTGGCTGGCTCCATTGGAGAGAATCCCGTTGAAAGTTGCCGTGGCGGTGGTGGTACCGATCGAAGCAGGCACCACAAACGTGACACTGCTTACCCCGTCCGTCACCGTCAGTGTGCCAGCCGTTGGGTTGGTCATCGTGACCAGCACGGTGTTAGAGAACGTGTTGGTGGCCGAAACACAGAGACCTGGTGTTGCCACCGCACTGATACTACAGCTGGGTATCACCGAACAGGCGGTTGGGGCGGTATAGGTGGTACTAGCCGTGCCACAGGTCGTGCCACTGCTAACTACCGTCACAGTATGATTGACTCCATCACTTTGGAGGGTTGTGTAGCTGAAACTCAGCGTACTCGTACCGGCAGTGGCCGTCAGCGAGCGGACATAGCTGCCATCAGTCAGTGTCAGTGTTTGGCTGGTGGGGCTATTGGTCAGAGTAATCGTGCCCGATAGTACATACAGATTGGTGGTCGGATTACAATTGGTCCCACTGGCGGTAATCGAGAGTCCACAAGTCGGAGTGACCGAACAACTCGCCGGAGCGGTGTAGGTTGTGCTTGTCGTTGAGCAGCCGGATAGGGCTGCTGTAACGCTGTGCGTCGTTCCATTGGAGAGTAGACCGGTGAAGGTCACCGTAGCCGAGAAGTTGGCTATCCCGGCTCCCACACTAATAGTCTGGCTGGTGGCTCCATCGGTAACCGTCAGCGTGCCACCGGTACCCGTATTGGCCACTTGGATAACAGCTGTACTGGAATACGTATTGGTAGCACTAGCACACAACCCTGGGGTAGCTACGGCACTAATACTACAGGCTGGAGTGACCGAACAACTCGTCGGAGCAGTGTAGGTCGTGGTCGTACTACTACAGCCCGGCAGGCTAACGGTTACCGTATGGCTGGCACCGTTGGAGGTAATCCCGTCAAAGGTGGCCGTGAACGTGGCTGAACTAACGGCCGTAGTGGCAAAGCTCAGACTGGCGGGGCCATCGGTGACGATGAGTGTTCCTGCCGTTGGGTTAGTTAGCGTGACCAGCACTGTATTGGTGAAGGTGTTGGTTGCCGTTTGACACAGCCCAGGCGTAGCCACTGCGCTAACGGAACAGGGCGGTGCTACCGAACAGGCAATAGGGGCAGTGAACGTAGCCGTGGCGGTTCCACAACCAGGTAGACTGATGGTCGCCGTGTGACTGGCTCCATCGGAAGGCAGCCCGGCGAAGACAGCCGTGAAGGAGGTCGTATTGGCCGCAATGGTCTGGCTGATGGGTCCGGCGGCACCGGGTAGGGTGACAGTGATGGTGCCTGCGGAGGCATTTGCCATCGCCACCACTACTGTCGCCGAATAGGCGTTAGTGGCCGGAGCACAGATTCCTGCCATGGCCGTGGCCGATAAACTACAGAGCGGTGCTACCGAGCAAGACACGGGTGCCGTGTACGTAGCACTGACAGGCGAACAAGCCGAGTTAGAATAAGCCGCCGTGACGGTGTAGGTCTGGCCGTTGCTAACGAGTCCGGAATAGCTGAACGTACCCGTGGCATTACCTGCAGGCAGAACGAGTGTTCGAGTCGAGAAGGCGCCTGAGCTAATCGTCAGGGTTCCGCTGGTCGGCACATTGGTGGCGGTGATGCTACCAGACAGCACATAACTGTTGGTGGCCGAGGCACACAGACTGGGTGTAACCACCATGCCCAGGTTGCAAGGCAGTACACAAACTGGTGCGCTCACGCCCGAAACCGTGGCCTGACAGGTGGTCGTAGTAGCAAAATGAGCGGCAATCGTATGCGTAGCGGCATTTCCCGTTACATAAAAACTCGTCGGTTGGGGCGAACCTAATCCGCCTGAGATCAGAATCGTATCTACCGGAACGCCATCCCAGGTCACAATAATATTTTCGCCCGAGGGATTATTGCTCCACGAAACCATGGCGTTGATCTGACGTTGGGTACCGGTGCAGGCACCTGCCAACACATTGGTCAGACCCAGTGAGCAGACGGCCG
>CAXVWN010000459.1:0-7324 GCA_964263725.1 Spirosoma sp. | reverse complement strand
ACCGAACATTTCCCTTATCTCACGCCGCTCAAGCTCAGGATTTACTGGCAAGCAGTGAACACATCGGCAAAATTGTCCTTGAAATGTCCTGAGTTAAGTTGAGGCAGGAGGAATTCATGGGCTACCTGCTGTATAGTTGGTTTCTTAA
This sequence comes from Spirosoma sp., assembly GCA_964263725.1. Taxonomy (GTDB): domain Bacteria; phylum Bacteroidota; class Bacteroidia; order Cytophagales; family Spirosomataceae; genus Spirosoma. The sequence goes on along the minus strand of CAXVWN010000459.1, from coordinate 7,176 downwards.
TAACCTGATGCATTCTATTAATAATTTTAATACTAGTATAACAAAGGAGACAAAGTTTGTTTTGACTACTGCTACGATATACTTATTCGTTTAACTCCAAAAAGCAATATATTGGTAAACCAAAAGCAGGCATCCAGCCTGCTTTTTTATGTAGCTTCTACACCCTAATTTCCCTTACGATGCTTGAACACGTTACGTTTTATCTGGGCATGGTGCTGGTCATGTTGCTGTTGATCATCCTGGCTCAGAAAATAAAAGTGGCTTATCCGGTACTACTGGTGGTGGCTGGCCTGGGCATTAGCTTTATCCCCGGCGTACCCGTGCTCAACATGGACCCGGAGCTGATCTTCATCATCTTTTTACCACCGCTATTATACGAGGCTTCCTGGTCCGTTTCCTGGAAAGAGCTGTGGAAATGGCGACGTATTATCCTCTCGTTTGCCTTTCTGGTCGTCTTTGTTACGGCCCTGAGCACCGCCCTGATTGCCCGCCATTTTATTCCCGGCTTTACTCTGGCACTGGGCTTTTTGCTGGGCGGTATTGTGTCGCCCCCCGATGCAATCAGTGCGGGCGCTATTATGAAATTTGTTAAAGTTCCTAAGCGTATTTCGTCCATTCTGGAGGGCGAAAGTCTGCTCAACGACGCGTCCTCGCTGATCATCTTTCAGTTTGCGCTGATAGCGGTGTCAACCGGTACGTTCGACGTGCAGGTTGCTTCTATGAGTTTTTTGTGGATGCTGATCGGTGGCGTAGGGATAGGTCTGCTGGTTGGCTGGCTGTTTATGAAAACGCATAAGCTGCTTCCTACGAATGCCAACATCGACCTTGCCCTATCCCTTCTCACGCCCTACGCCATGTACATTGCTGCCGAGGAAGCGCATAGCTCGGGGGTGCTGGCGGTAGTGAGTGGTGGATTGCTAATGTCCTACAACCGATTCAATTTTTTGAGCGGTCAATCCAGAATAAGAGGCTACAATTTCTGGGAAAGCACGTCCTTTATCATGAACGGCCTTGTCTTTATCCTGATCGGGCTCGACCTACCGGAAATCGTTACCGGTCTTGGTCATACCAGTATCGGAGAAGCGATTGGCTATGGCGTACTGATTACAGTAGCCTTGATTGTTGTCCGTATTTTATCGTGCTACGGGGCCGTCATCACAACCCTTGTAATGCGAAACTTTATAACCGTGGCCGATACGGCAAATCCGGGCTGGACTACGCCCCTATTTCTGGGTTGGACCGGTATGCGGGGTGTGGTCTCGCTGGCGGCCGCCTTGTCCATTCCCATTCACATGGCTAACGGAGCTGCGTTTCCACAGCGTAACCTTATCTTGTTCATTACGTTCGTCGTGATTCTGCTGACCCTTGTTGTTCAGGGCCTTACGTTACCCACTATTATAAAAAAATTCGCATTTGAAGAACGGGATTATATCAAACCAGAGGAAAAGGTCGATGCCTTTATTGAAAAAGAACTTGCCGCCCTTGCCCTGCAATACATGCGGGAAAACCTGAGTGAAGACGAACTTACCCAACCCGTTTACAAAAAATTGATCGACCACAGTTCCCGCAAAGTAGCTGGCGATGAAGCGTATACCCTCAGCGAACCGGTAAGAGACCACTACCGGCATATTCTGGACCGGCAACGGCAATGGCTGGTCGAAAAAAACCGAAACGTTATGACCCTCGATGAAGACATTGTCCGCAAGCATCTCTACTACCTGGATCACGAAGAAGAGCGGCTTTTTTTGAGGTAATGGGGAAATATGATCAATGGGAATTTGTGATAAGCTACCCTACCCCCGGCCCCTCCCCTGAAAAACAGGGGAGGGGTGACTTTCGGACTTTTTTAGCCCCTCCCTTTAGTTCAAGGGGAGGGGTTGGGGTGGGGTAAAATGCCGTAGTACCCATCCACCCCGTCCTTTTCTCAAATCTCCGTTCCTTCCTCAATTGGTTCGGGAATGGGGTGACCGGTTGAATCCAGTGGGGTTGGACGCGGACGTCGGCGATTGACCAGATAGAATAAGGGCGGAATAATCAGTGGTGCGAATAACAGCGTTGTCGTCAGTCCGCCAATGATTACGGTGGCTAGCGGGCGCTGTACGTCGGAACCAATACCGCTCGAAATCGCGGCTGGCACGAGACCAATAATCGCGACGACCATGATAGCCATAATGGCCCGGAACTGCTCTTGTGCTGTTTCGATGGTGATTTCCAGCAATGACTTCGGATTGTCAATCAGGTTTCGATTCAGGGCAGATACGAGTAAAACACCCGCCATCACCGAAATACCGAAGATCGACACGAAGCCCACCCCCGCCGATACGTTGAAATTATAACCCCGCAACAACAAAGCGCCAATCCCGCCACCCAATGCAAACAACAGACAGGTAAGCGTTAACAGCGTGTCGCGAACGTTTCCGTAAAGCATAAACAGGAACAGAAATACAACCACAATCGTCAGCGGAATCGAGATGAGTAACTGACCGCCCGCCCGTTCGAGGTTTTCGTATTGACCACCGTAGATGACGCTGTAACCTTCGGGAATTTTAACGTGCTGACTAACTTTCTGGCTGATTTCTTTCACAAAACCACCCTGGTCACGCCCCCGAATATTGGTTCTGACCGTAACCATGCGCTTACCGTTGATTCGATAGATGTTCGTCTGGCCCTGTACGTAACGGATATCAGCCAGTTCGCTCATGGGAATTAGAGCGCCCGTTGCCGAAGGTACCTGAAGCAATCGAATGGCATCAATACTACCCCGGCTTTCGGGTGTAAAGCGCACCACAATGTCGTACCGTTTGGCTTCGTCATAGATCGAACCGATCGCTTTACCGCCGATGGCGGCTTCAATCATGTTCTCGATTTCCGAAACGTTGATGCCGTAACGGGCGGCAGCCGGGCGGTTAATTTTTATGGCTAACTGGTCTTGCGGACCTTCCTGCTCAATATTCACCGATACGGCCCCGTTCATGCCCTTCACTAAAAGTGCAATGCTATCGGCTTTGGCCCGCATCAAGGTCAGATCATTACCAACTATCGAAATGGCTAAGTCAGCGGCACTACCCGTCACGATTTCCATAACCTGGTCGATAATCGGCTGGCCCGACGAGAAGAAAGCACCCGGAAACGCTTCCTGTAATTTACCTTGCATTGACCGCACAATTTCCTTCTTCGCAATCGTATCCGACCACGTACTGTAGTCTTTCAAACCGATTAAAATTTCGGTTCGGTCGGTTGGGAAAGGATCAGTTCCATCGTCGTTACGACCCGTTTGCGTAATCACAAAACTAACCGGTTTATACGTACTGATGATGTCCCGAATTTTAGGCGCGATCTTCGCATTTTCCTGAATCGTAATCCCCGATGGCATAAACGCCCGCATGAAAATTGACCCTTCATCGAGTTCGGGTAGAAATTCAGTGCCAAGCTTCAATCCGAAGCCGATCATAACCAATACAACGGTCATTCCAACACCAACGACTATTCCCGGCGCGCGCATCAACGTCGATTTTAGCAACCATTGGTAGCCTCGTTCCAATGGTGAGAGCAGAAAGTTTTTATGCTCTTTAAGGGGTTTACCACCGGGCGAAAGGGCCTTGCGAAAAGCAAATGAAATCAGAACTGGGATGATCGTCAGGGCGCAGATCAACGAACCGATAACGGCAAATGATAGTGTCAACGCCATTGGACTAAATAACTTTCCCTCAACGCGTTGCATCAGCAAAATCGGCATATAGGCCAGAATAATGATGGTAACGGAGAAGAAAATTTCTCGCGCTACTTCCCCCGCCGACCGTGCCGTAACATTTACAACGCCCTGATTGCGGTCGGCCGGTCCCGCCGACCGGTATCGTCTGAGAAGGTGCTCTGCCATGACGCTGGCGCCATCGACAATAATCCCAAAGTCGATAGCGCCTAATGACAGCAGGTTAGCCGGAATGCCAACCAGTTTCATGAGAATGAAGGCAAACAGCAGCGAGAATGGAATTGTGACCGTAACGACCAAAGCCGCCCGAAGGCTGCCCAAAAACAGCACCAACAGAATAGCCACAATCGAAATGCCTTCAATGAGCGTGTGGGCAACCGTTTCGAGAGAGTGATCGATTAAGAAACCCCGGTCATAAAGCACCCGCAAATGAACGCCTTTGGGTAGTTCGCGTGCTTCGAGATCGGCTATTTTCTCTTTTAGCAGTTCCAGTACTTCACTGGGATTTTCGCCCCGACGAAGCAGGACAATACCCTCGGTTGCACCAATTATGTCCAGATTTTCGTCGGGAATCCGGTAACCCAAAATACCCGATGGCGAGGGCGGATTGATTTCTACGCTGGCTACATCGCGCACCAGAATAGGCACGCCTTCATTAGCCTTCAGGACAATATTCTGCACATCGTCAGGCGATTTCAACGCACCCAATCCACGCACGGCGAACCCCTGTCCTCCTCTGGAAATGACATTGCCACCCGTGTTTTGGTTATTCTTCTGAACAGCCTCAATTACATCCTGCAATGTCAGATCGAACTTCCGCAGTTTAGCGGGATCGGGAATAACCTGAAATTGCTTAATCGGCCCACCAAACGTCGTCACATCGGCCAGACCGGGTACTTGAAGCAATTGCGGAATAATGACCCAGTCCTGCAAATCGCGCAGTTGCATGGGCGTCATGTTCGACGGAGCCTCAATAACGTAACGGTAAATTTCGCCAACCGCTGTGGTGAGCGGGGCCAGTTCAGGGGCAACACCATCGGGTAGCTGGGCACCGGTGAGCCGTTCAAGAACCTGCTGACGAGCGAAGTAATCCGTAACGGTTTCGTCGAAATTCAACTGCACCACCGACAGGCCGAAGATGGTTCTTGAGCGTCGATCGGTTACGTGAGGCACGCTGTTAAGTACGCGCTCAAGCGGTATAGTTACCTGTTGTTCAACCTCTTCTGCCGCCCGACCATCATACTTGGCAATGACAATAACATTGGTATCGGCAATGTCAGGATAGGCTTCAATCTTTAGCAGTTTGAAACACCACAACCCCAGTCCCATTATGGCCACCGCCAGCCCAACAACGATCCAGCGGTTTTTAAGGGAGAATATTATTAGTTTCTGAATCATTCGTTTAATGAATAATGGATAATGGACAATGAAAAATGACCCGGCTATACATTGTTGTTTCTACTCCGTTATTCATCATCCATTGTTCATTATTCATTTTGTAACCCTTCCCTTTTTCAATATCCGAAGCTTAATCCCTTCAATTGAAGGACATTCGCGGTCACAACGTGATCATTTTCCTTTAATCCATTCTGCACCATCACACGGTCGGCACGTTGCTGACCGAGCTGTACAGGCCGCCGTTCGATGGCCTGCGGACCCGTCTGGATGAAGACATAATCCCGCCCTTGCACCGTTACGATAGCATCGCGCGCGACAGTCATAAACTGGCCTTCCATAACGCCAAATTCGGCCGTAGCAAACATACCTGCCTTGAGTCGGCCATCGGGATTCGCTACCGAAATGCGTAGTTTAATCTGGCGGGTTGTATTATCTACGTAGTCGTTGACATTGTCAATACGGCCCGTAAACCGTTCGTTGGGGAAAGCCGTAAAGTTGAGGGTACAATTTAATCCCTTTCGGATGCTACCAAACTGATTTTCAGGAATTTCGCAAACGACTAAAATTGTATTCGGGCGCGCTTTACGCAAGGCTTCGGGGTCGAACCCAGCCAGCTTAAGCGTAGCTTCATCCGACATGATAGCCGCTTCTTCGTTCGCTAACTGCGTTTGCGCTTCAATCACTTCTTTGCCCGATGCGGCTCCGTGAGCTTGCAAATCTTTCACCCGTTCCAGATTGCCGCGCTCGGTCTGGATATTAATCCGGTGCTGCAAGATGGCCGTGTAATTATCCGACAGACTCGGCTCGTCAAATAACACCAGTCGCTCAGCCGGGTTTTCAACCGAGCGTAAAACCATAGCTGCCACATGACCGGGAGCCGCAAAATCGGTACGAATAGCCGACGAGCGAGCAGGCTGGCCGGTAAAAGACCGCATCATAACCGAATCGGGAAACGTTATGCGACTGCCATCGGTGCTAATCGTTGGACGAGGAATTGAGGTAACAACTGGCTTAGGCTTTTCTTTGCAGGCAGTAACCAACAGAACTAGCAGGAAGATTGGGTGGAATTTCATTGTCAATATGAATTAATCTGACCAGTCACATACAGTAACCGGACATAGTTTTGACCGTGGATATAGAGGGCTTGATAATAGGCCGTTTGCGTATCGAACCATGAGGTTTGGGCCTGTAGCAAGTCAATTAGTGTCGTGGCACCACGCAGATATGCATACCGGACAGAGGCCAACACCCGGTCGGCATTGCCACGAATGCTGACGAAACGATTAATGTTCTGACGACTGGTTGTGAACGATTGGTAAGCCGTTTCAACTTCCGACCGTATTCGTATCTGTACCAGTGTAGCCGCCTGATTAGCCTGTTCCTGCAACACGCGCGACTTTTGAATTTCGCCCTGATTTCGGCTATACACGGGCAATTCGAGAGTCAGAAAAACCCCTGCGTACGGAACGGAGTTCTGGGGGTTCCAGATCAAGCCGGCTTCATTCCGTGGTTTAGCCAGCACCTGCTGTAAATCTACGTTACGACGGGCCGTTTCCAGATTAGCTTCGGCAACACGCACATCGGTTCGACTGGCAGACGCCAATTGAAACAAACTATCAGAACTGGCGCTCACCGTTGGGTACAATCGCAGAGGATTTGTGAAGGATGGGCTGATAATCGAATCATTTAGAGCCACGTTAATACTATCGGCTGACCCAATAACTAAGCGCAGTTCGTTCAGCCGATTACGAAGCTCCTGCTGAGCCGTGCGTGTCTGAATATCGTACTGATCTGATATCAATTGCGTTCGAATAAGATCGGTATTGGTGATTACCAGATTTTTGAGTCGTACAATATTTAACTGAACGAGTGTGTCCACATTGGATTTAGCACGTTGCAGCAGAGCAAGCTGGATACGGGCATACCAGGCATCGAGGTAACGATTGGCCGCGTCGAAAAGCAGGCCCCGCTCCGTTTCGGCCACTCCCCGAACAGCCAGATTTGTATTGGATTCGGCAAATCGATTCCGGTAAGTGCGCTTATTATGGATATCAAATTCTTTGGTAGCC
>CAXVWN010000458.1:0-21869 GCA_964263725.1 Spirosoma sp. | reverse complement strand
GCCGCCTTTGTCTACAACATACTTATGCAGACCCCGGCTTTTGGTCGAGGTGCTGGTTAAATGCGTAAAACGATTACCCCGGTTTATGTCGAGCCAGTGCGCCACCGGGCCGAGACCATGTGTTGGATATATATCGCCGTTTCGGTCTACTGAGTGCTGCGTTCGCCAATGGGCTTCCGAGTAGCCTTTGGCTCCAAACTCGGCACCAACGCCCCCGATCGACTTACCATCGTTGAATTTGATATTTCGTAAATCGTGCTGATAGCCGCAGTGAGCATAGGTCATTTCGCCAAACATGCCTTTTCGAACCATATTCAGCACGGCCAGTACATCGCGCCGGTAGCAAACATTTTCCAGAATCATACAGGGTGAGCCTGTTTTCTCGAAGGCGTCGATCAAATCCCATGACTCTTTGAGCGTGACTGTTGCTGATACTTCTACACCGGCATATTTACCCGCTTTCATGGTCGCTACGGCCATGGGCACGTGCCATTCCCAGGGTGTTGCAATGATAACCCCATCAATGTCATCGCGTTTGAGCATGTCTTTAAAGGCTTCATCTCCTTTGCCATACGCTACCGGAGCCTTCCGTCCTGCCTTTTCGATCATGGCGGTGGTGCGGCTAATGGCTTCTGGTGCGGGGTCGCAAATGGCAATTATGTCGACGTCGTCACGGAAAAGAGCCTGCTCAACATGGCTGCGTCCTCGTGCGCCGACGCCAATAAACGCCAGCCTGACTTTGGTCTCAGCAGGTTTGGCACCTGTTAAAATAGCAGGAAAAACAGATGAAGTTGCAATAGAAGTAGCTGCGCCGGTAAGGGCGGCCGTACGAATGAATTGGCGCCGAGTAGGTGTCTGCATAGCGATGCGTTACGTAGAGGGGTTTACTTGCCAAAGAACGATGTTTCGCGGCAAAAAACATACGTTCAGCAAATTTTACCCACCAATGATGGCACTAGGCGATTGTCAACAATGAACAGTATCTACAGATCTGGCCACGATAGCCTAAGGACATAGCCATTGGCTTGGCCAGAGGCCGGTTAATAAGGGGCACGAGGCTGGAGCCTCGCGCCAGCGACCTATCAGCTCACTCAATAATTCCACCAACGCGACCGGGGATAGTTCACACCAACAACAAGAGGTTCTCCAATCATGGGCGTTGTGACATCAAGTTTTTGCTCGGCGGCCCGTTTCGTAAACCGTTCGATGGGTTCTTTCCAACCGTGAAGGGCAAGCGAGAATTTGGCCCAGTGTACGGGCAAAACTGTTTTGGCGTGGAGGTCTTGCGCAGCCACAGCAACCTCTTCGGGAAGCATATGAATATTGGGCCAGTCTTTACCGTATTGACCACATTCGAGAATCGCCAGGTCAAATGGGCCGTATTTGTCGCCGATTGCCTTGAAGTGTGTTCCATAGCCGGAATCACCACCCAGATAAAGCGAATACCCGTGTAACTTCAGCGCAAAGGCTGTCCAGAGAGTTCTTCCCCGAGCAAAACTGCGGCCCGAAAAGTGGCGGGCCGGAACGGCTGTCAAATCAATATCGGTGGCGACATGATGGCTTTCCCACCAATCGAATTCCACAATCCGGTCGGCGGGAACACCCCAGCGTTCGAGGTGAGCACCCACACCCAGCGCTGTATAGAATTTTTTGACTTTGGGGATGAGCAACGTAATCGTTTTATAATCAAGGTGGTCGTAATGGTCGTGAGAAAGTACCAGCAAATCAATGTCGGGCATATCGTCGACGCTATACACATTCGAACCGGCATACGCTCCTCCAAAAAACGAAACCGGCGACGCATTGCCACTGAAAACTGGATCGACCAGAATGTTGACACCTTTCGATTTTATCAGGTATGACGAATGCCCGAACCAGACAACTGTAGGAATTGAATCGGGCAGCGTTTTAAGATCGGTGCGGACGGACGGAATCGGTTTCGAAGGCGTATTGTCTTTAGGCTTGTTGAGGTTGTCCCACATAAGGGCTGTATATGAGGCACCCTGTCGCAAAACATCCGTTGGTTCCAGATTCTGAAAAGCGCCGTCCCGATAGTGTGGCGAGCGTTTAATACGGTCTAATCGGGTGGTAGTTGGGTCGCTCCCGAAGGTGCTTTGTTGCATGAACAGGAAAGTAGTGGCAATCAATCCGGTTACGATAAGTAAGGTCAGTAGCATAGGTTTGCGCAAGCGTTTCATGGGGGCACAACGGGCACAAATCTTAACTGGTTCCGCACCTAATGACGGAATAGATAGGTGGGAACAATACCGGATAAGCGGATGTTATGCCCCTAAACCGGGCGAATGCTTGTTTAACTTTTTCTGAAAAAGATTGAACAAACAATAATAAGAACCCGTTAATAGATTAATTCATTGCATACGAAAGAGCGTTCTGGCTACCCGCTCTGCTGTCTGCCTGTGTTGTACACAAACTTTGTAACGACAGGTTGATCGAACCCTATTTCGATTTGTTTTTATGGACAATTCTCGGGCCATTGCCCCACGGGTTGCGGTGTTTCGAAAGGAGCATTTCAATGCGGCTCACCGTCTGAACAATCCCAATTGGTCGGATGAAAAAAACACCCGGGTATATGGGAAGTGCAACAATCCTCATTTTCACGGGCATAACTACGAATTGATTGTGCAGGTGATCGGCCCGATCGACCCCGAAACGGGTTATGTAGTCGACATGAAGCATCTCGGCGACCTGGTCAAAGAACATGTTACCGACCGCTTCGATCATAAAAACCTAAATCTCGATACCGAAGAATTCGCCGATCTGAATCCATCGGCCGAAAACATTGCTATTGTCATCTACAACATTTTACGTACCCAACTAAGCGAGGGCTTAGACCTTAAAATCAGACTGTATGAAACAGAACGGAACTTCGTCGAATACCCCGTCTAACGGTACTCCGACGAATGGTCAACCTGCGAATGGCAACCATAAAAACGGCTACGCCCTGAATGGGAATTACTCAGGAATGACGGACCACGAACTGATGAATCACAACGAGTTAGTAGATGAGATAGGCGACGCTCATGGTGCGGCTTCAATTGACACGCCCATGCGGCCTGATGCCTTTGCCATTGACGACGACCTCAAAATTGATCTTATTGAAGAACATTTTCGCGAAATCATGGGTATTTTGGGCCTCGATCTAACCGACGATAGCCTGAAAGGATCGCCCCGTCGGGTGGCTAAAATGTATGTAAACGAAATTTTCAGCGGCCTGAACCCAGCTAATAAACCCGAGCCGACGTTGTTCGACAACAAATTTCAATACAATGAAATGTTGGTTGAAAAAGACATTACGGTTCAAACGTATTGCGAACATCATTTTGTGCCCATTATCGGCAGAGCGCACGTTGCGTATATTTCCAGCGGGAAAGTTATTGGCTTATCAAAACTGAACCGGGTTGTCGAGTATTTTAGCAAGCGGCCACAAGTACAGGAACGTTTGACAATACAAATTGCCGAAGAATTAAAGCGTGTTCTGGAAACCGACGATGTGGCTGTAATTATTGATGCTAAACATCTTTGTGTGTCAACGCGGGGTGTTCGCGATATTAACAGTTCAACGATTACGTCATCCTATAGCGGTAAATTTGCCGAGGAAGCAACCAAACAGGAACTTCTGCGTTATGTTGCTCAACCCAGCGTAACAATTTGATTAAACGGATGATTTAGGATTGCGGGCGTATGATTAAACGATCAGAAGCCACAATCCTAAATCATCCGTTTAGTTATGCAGGGTAAAAATATTCTTATCGTTGGCGCAAGTTCGGGCATTGGTTACGCGCTCGCTCAGCAGCTTCAGGCACAGGGCGCAACACTCTTCACCGCTGGCCGCACTCAACCCGCTGATATACAGTCTACACACATGATGTGGGATGTTACGCAGACATCTGCCGTTGACGCCTTTAATCAACTCCCCGACATCTTGCACGGGTTAGTTTACTGCCCCGGAACCATTACCCTTAAACCGTTTCAGCGGCTTACTCCAGACGATTACCGTCGCGATTTTGACATAAATGTATTGGGTGCAGTGAGTGCGATTCACGCGGCTTACGCAGCGATCAAGAAGTCTAAATCGGCCAGTATTGTGCTATTTAGTACGGTAGCCGCCAAGTTGGGTATGGGCATGCACTCATCCGTATCGGTGGCGAAATCGGCGGTTGAAGGGCTGACTAAATCGCTGGCGGCTGAACTGGCTCCATTTAATGTTCGCGTCAATGCCGTTGCGCCTTCACTAACGGATACACCCTTGGCGGACTTTCTGCTGGCTGACGATACAAAACGAGAAGCCGCCAATAAACGACATCCACTTAATCGATATGGCTCTCCGCAGGATATTGCCGGAATGGCTGCTTACCTGCTCACCGACCAAGCCAGTTGGATTACAGGACAAATAATTGGTGTAGATGGGGGAATGGGAAGCTTGAAATAAGAGTGTCGGCATTAATTGAACTTGTTTCGCAGAAAGGACAGAATCTCTTGCTGAGTCTCTTCCAATCGTACCTGACCAGCTTTTAATTCGTCAAACTGGCGTCCGGTCGATACCGTTAGATTAGCTACTGCTCTGGCTGTACTATGTCCAGAAACTTCAATCTTCTCTACAGCCTCTTTAAGCTCCCAGACAGTTCCTTTGAGATCACTGACATCTGTTTTAAGATCACCAACAGTTGTTTCAATAGTAGAGACGGTTATTTTTAGGACACCAACATCTGTTTTGAGATCGCCAACAGTTGTTTCAATAATAGAAACAGTTCCTTTGAGATCGCCAACAATCACTTTGACCTCCGTGAGTTCGGCTTTAGTGTTAACAGCTAAATCAAGGATTTGACCATTTGACTCAATCAGTCGGTCAACTTTTTGAATTACTTCTGCCAATTCGGGTTCTATCTGGTTAAGGCGTTTTTCGGGCGTCATGTGTCAAATATAAAGAAATAATATATTTAAATGAAATTTTTGCTGCCCCCCACAAGGATTGTAAAACCTGTTCTCGATACGCTACGATTCATAGGTAGAAATAATTTCCTTCTCTACTTTCAGTCATAAAAAAGGTGTGCCACAATCTTGAACTATGGCACACCTTTTTTATGACTGAACTATTAATACAGATGTCAATTACCAACGGAAGACTGTGTAATTTTGCCATCTACATTGCGCCAGATGTTGAGCGGATTGGCATTCTGCAAAGCGGGGGGTAATAACTCATTCGGGAAACTCTGATAGGTGACGGGCCGCACAAACCGTAAAATGGCTGCCGTACCAACGGAAGTTGAACGGCTGTCGCTTGTCGCTGGAAATGGGCCGCCATGGGTCATCGCTTCAGATACTTCGACGCCCGTTGGGAAACCGCCAAACAATACCCGACCCGCTTTGGCTTGTAATAACGAAACCCAGTCAACTTCAGATTGAGTTAGCTCGGCTGATGTTGCGTAGATCGTTGCCGTAAGTTGCCCTTCAAGTGTGGTTAAACACTCCACCAGTTCGGCTTCCGTTTCGCAAATCACGATGAGCGAAGTAGGCCCGAATACTTCTTCACTCAGAGCCGGACTGCTTAAGAAAATAGGTGCGCTTGTACTCAGAATCACCGGTTTTCCCTGCGTTTGGGCATCGTCGCCATCAATATCGGCTTCGGCCAATACATGAACGCCGGGTATTATTCTATTTTGTTGAACGCCCTTCTGATAGTTACGGCAGATACCCGCATTAAGCATCGTTGCTGGTGCCGATGCCCGAATTTTCTCCGCAATCGTTTCCAGGAAAATCTCCGTTTTGGGCGAATCAAGCAGGAAAACCAAGCCTGGGTTTGTGCAGAACTGACCAACGCCAAGCGTAACGGAAGCGGCTAGTCCGGCGGCTACTGTTGCGGCTGAATTTGGTCCTGCATCCTGGCTAATAGCACCCGGCAAAACGACAAACGGGTTAACGGCGCTCATTTCGGCATAAACCGGGATAGGCTCAGGGCGCTCCTGCGCAACTCTCAATAAAGCTAATCCTCCCGCACGTGAACCCGTAAAGCCTACAGCTTTTACCGCCGGATGAGCGACTAACTGCTGAGCCACTTCATTGTCGGCGTGAAGGAGCGAAAAAACACCATCGGGCATTCCGGTCTTCAGCGCAGCCGACACAATTGCCTGGCCCACCAGCGACGATGTGCCTGGGTGCGATGGATGCGCTTTGACAACGACCGGACAACCTGACGCTAAAGCCGACGCCGTGTCGCCACCCGCTACTGAGAATGCCAACGGAAAATTACTCGCTCCAAATACCACTACGGGACCAAGCGGCACCAGCATCCGGCGCAGGTCTACACGCGGCATCGGCTGGCGGTCGGGCAGAGCCGGATTGATACGGGCATCAACCCACGAGCCTTCGCGCAGAACATTGGCGAAGAGTCGTAACTGTCCCGTTGTGCGGCCACGTTCGCCCGAGATGCGGCCTGTTGGTAGACCACTTTCAAGAACGGCCCGCTCAATGAGTTCACTGCCTAGGTCTTCTATTTCGGTGGCAATAGCATCTAGAAAATCTGCCCGTTGGGCGGGAGTAAGTTTAGCGTAAATAGGAAAAGCTGCGGCTGCTTTTTCGATCGCCTGATTAGCCTGTTCCGGGGAGACATTGGCGAACTCGTCGACAAGGTTTTCGTGACTGGCAGGTGCGAAGGCCCGAAATAAATTACCATCGCCCGAAATTGGTTCATTGCCAATAAAACTGACGTTAATGGATTGTTGCGTAGTTGACATATAAATTGATTGGTCGAAAATCGGTGATCGGTGCAGGTTATCAGGCAACAGCAGACTGAGAAAAAAAGTGGCCTGACTACGCGCTTTCGTACGTATACAGGCCACGAAATGTATAGTAGAGTAATTCCTAAACCGTTGGTCCGATACGCTCCAGTACGGCTTTAGCTTTCCGGATGCCATCGTACTCTTCCAGTTGGTCACCTTCATATTCAATGCCAATGGTGCCTTTGAAACCACTCTCTTTCACAATTTTCATGATGCGAGTATAGTCGGTTTCAACGCAATTGCCGCTGGCGTCGAAGTCGTAGAACTTGGCCGATGCGCCTTTTGCATAAGGCATTAGCTCCGTTGTGCCCTTGTAGCGGTCGTATTCTTCCAGGCATTTATGCCCTTCGCCATGTTTAATGCAGAAGTTTCCAAAGTCGGGCAGTGTGCCAACGTTTTTCATGCCGACCTGCTTCATAATTCCCGATAACCATTGTCCATTTGACGAATAACTACCGTGATTTTCAACGATAACATTGATATTCATCGTTTTGGCAAACTCGCCCAGCTTGCTTAAGCCGTCAATAGCGGCTTTTGACACTTCTTCGGCGGTGCCTTGTCCGGCGGCATTGACCCGAATCGTCTTACAGCCCAGATACTTTGCGCATTCTACCCACTTGTGGTGATTCTCAACGGCTTTCGATCGTTCGGCGGTATCGGAAGCGCCCAAATTTCCCTCACCGTCAATCATAATCAGATGATTCGTAATACCGTTGTCCTTGCAACGAGTTAGTAAGTCGTTGAGATACGTTTTATCCTGCGCCTTGTCTTTGAAAAACTGGTTGACATACTCAACGATGCTGATATCGAACTCTTTACGGGCGATACCGGGGAAATCTAGATTCGTGATTTTCTTGCCGAACAAGGCTTTGTGCAGCGACCATTCGGCCAGCGAAATATCGAAAAACATTTTTTTCATGGGAGTTTCGGCAAAAACGGTTGGCATGAGGGCCATACCAGCTAATGAGCCAGCAGCTTGCTTCAAAAACAAACGACGATTGGAGGTCATAACGAAATGGGTTTACAAGACATGAATTTTGGAAAAGCAAACGGCACTTACTCTGACAAAGAAACAAAACAAAGATAAATTACTCATTCGATTTGACCACAGCTAAGGGTAAAGCCTTTATGGAATTATTTTCTTGCGTAATTTGCCCACATCTGTACGACAAAAATCAATGATTACATTCGAGACTATTCAGGAGGCCCACGACCGAATCCGGCCTTACATTCATCGCACAGCCGTGCTCACCAATCAAACCATCAACGACCTTGCGGGAGCCGAGATTTCTTTTAAGTGCGAAAACTTTCAGAAAATAGGCGCGTTCAAGGCGCGGGGTGGGCTGAATGCCGTCTTGCAAGTGGCTCAAAATAAAGAAGGTAACGCGATTACAACCCACTCGTCAGGCAACCACGCACAGGCTGTTGCTTTTGCCGCCCGACAGGTGGGAATGCCTGCTTATATCGTTATGCCACGCACGGCTCCGAAGGTTAAAAAGGAGGCTGTTTTAGGGTATGGGGCTGACGTAATTGAGTGTGAGCCAACGCTCGAAGCCCGCGAGGCTGGCGTTCGTGAGGTGATGGCCCGCACAGGTGCCGTTCTGGTACATCCCTTCGACGATGACCGCGTTATTGCCGGACAGGCCACAGCCGCCAAAGAACTGCTGGAAGATGCCGGAGAAAATCATCCCTTCGATGTGATTCTGGCGCCGGTTGGCGGGGGCGGGTTACTGAGCGGAACGGCCTTAACGACGCACTATATGTCGCCAACGACCCGTGTTATTGCCGGTGAACCTGAGGGCGCGGCCGATGCTATTCTGTCTTTTCAGAGCGGACACGTTGAGAAAGCGCCCTACATCAACACCATTGCCGACGGACTTATGACGTCTCTCAGCGAGCGGACACTAGCCATCATTCGAGCGCACGTTACGGATATTCTGACGGTTTCAGATGTCGAAATTATAGCAGCTATGCGGCTAATATGGGAGCGTATGAAAATCATCATCGAGCCATCGTGCGCGGTGCCATTAGCTGTCGTTTTAAAACATAAAGACCAGTTTGCCGGGCAAAAGATTGGTATTATCCTGACGGGTGGCAACGTTGATTTAGGGAAGCTGCCGTTTTAGATCATGAACACATTTTTACTACACACCACTATAGAGTCAAGGCTCCATTCGTAGCCACTCATGAGCAGGTTTTTCGACGAAACGGTATAATCCGCAGGCAATCAATATAAGCAATGCAAATAGCAGCCAATGGTTGGTTATGCCCACTTTGTGCAATCCATTCGCAATAATTCCAATATGGATTAGGTAAAACGCGTACGAACTTCGGCCTAACGTTTGCATAATGGGTTTAGAAAGGAATTGCCGAACAATTGATTTTTGGTTAAGTAAACCAAGAAATAATACGCCAATCCCAATGGGCATAACATAGTTATAGCTTACTACTTCACTCCATAATAAGCTGATTGGATTGGCTGTAAGCATTGATAGGATAGCTTGCCAGAAAATACAAGCGGCAATAAGTAATAGGCCAATAATTATAGCATATTCGAGGCTTGGTAGTCTATTCTGGTGCCAACGACGGGCTAACCACATGCCCACAATGAACTCAAATGATCGGCCAAAAAATGTGTAAAACAGCATGAACGGCAAACTGCCGAATAATCCGTGCCAGGCAATTTGACCAACTGTTGCCCATAACCCTAAACCAACTATGGCTAGTACGGCTGTTAGTGGCAACGCGCCCCAACGTCTTAGAAATACAAACAGGAGTGGAGCCGACAGGTAAAAACAGGCTTCGACGGTTAGACTCCAGCTCTGTGCAATGCCGCTGAATTTATAAGTGTCGAAAAAGCCTTTTAATAAGGTCAGATTTACCCCCAGTAATGGCCAATTCATGGCTCGACCCAAGAGGTAATTCGTGCCAACAGTTACGAGCAACAACAGTGCGTAAAGCGGGAAGATTCGAGCGAAACGATTCTGTAAATACGTTCGCCACGACCAGTTTTCTTGCTCAAAATACTCGTCGGCGTAGCGGTGATAAATGAGGAAGCCACTTAAGATGAAAAATATCGATACACCAACATATCCTTGTTCAAAGAGTCGATTGGCGAAGGTACCGGGTGCGGCCGGGTTGTAATGGTGCAGAAAGACCAAATAAGCCGCAATAGCCCGCAATCCTGTCAGTGCTGGAATATAGCAGACAGGCTTGTTTTGACGATCTGCCGAATGAATAGGGGGCTTCGGCTGCATCAGCGAATCAGGACAATTCGCCCGTTTAATGGCTCAATTAAGTTGTCAGCAATGGGCCAGTCAAGTCCATCGGTTCCGCGCAGGGACAATTTGTAAATGTACAGCCCAGCCGGGAGGGAAGTGCCCGCGTCATCCCGCCCATCCCATTGCCACTCGTTTAAACCCACGCGTGAAGATAGAGCCAGGTGCCGTACAGAACGTCCGGTGAGATCAGTTATGTTCAGTGTCGAGGTAGTAGGGGCTTGGTCGCCTGTGAGGTGAAACGAGAACAGGGCTTGATCGTGGAAAGGATTTGGATAAACCGTTAGAGCGGTAAGTTTTCGCTCGTTTATCACCTGAAAATTAACTCGATACGGTACGGCCGAATTGCCAACCCTGTCACGAGCTGTAACCAATAAATGGTATGTTCCTTCATCTAATTTCGGTGAGGGATACCGCACCCGAAATACGTTGTCAGGCCCGGCGGGCTGAACGATCGAACTGCGCCAGCTTAACCGCTCAATGGGTGAATTCTTGCCGGGCCGTTGCAAATACAAATCAAGCCCCGTGGTATCTCTACGGATAAGGGCGCGGTTCTCATCGGCAACTACTATGTCAATAACAGGCTGTGCCGAAACAATTGAGCCATCAATGATCCGCGCGCCATCAACGGCAACTTCGAGTATAGGGCCAAACCTGTCGGGCTGAACCAGCAGAGGCAGGTCGAGCGTGTTGTTTACGAACGAATATTCGGGTTGAATATGTGGATTAACCGTCAGCACAACCCGGTTAGTGCCGGGTAATTTCTCTGTTGAAAGGTGCGTTGTAACCCTAAGCGTGTCTGTGCCAAATGGGGCTTGAACGTGCCATTTGGTTGTTTTTGGATTTATCAATCCGCTTGCATAAATCGTTTGCTGAACAACCAGCGAATCCGTAAACGCATACGGACTTAGGTTTGTGAACTGCGCCTGAATGGGAACAATATCGCCCTGTTGATTATCAGTCGGTAGAAGAGTTGCCAGCCGAAGCTGACCTTCAGGCAAGCCCGTGGTCATGCTGGTTGGCGCATAAGTGAATGCCGCCGTTGACCATAAATTTGGGTTGCTGACAATCGGATTAGTAGCCTTGTCAACAAGTCGGACGCGCCAGTAATAGGTCATGTTGGGAAGGGTGGATAACGTTACCGGGTAGCTAATAACGTTCGTAGCCGTCAGACGCTGTGAAACCTTGAAAGGACTGTTAAAATGGGCTGAACTGTCGAACTCAAGGTCGAATACGTGTAATCCTTCAGCAAGGTATTGAGCGGTTAGTCGAATGACTGATGTTTTAACAATACTGTTCGGTGCCGGATAAATCAGTACGGGATTTTGGCCGGAAATCGTTAGTTCGGAAATGGCCTGATTGTTCGCGTGATTGGTTTCTTTATGGGCAATGGGTGAGTCGATAGGATTAATCGTTACCTCAAACTGATTTTGTCCTTCAGCATCACGCTCGTTCGGAAAGCTTATGGCCAATGTGTCCTGATAAGCAACGGTGTGTGGACGTATAAAATTGAACACGCCCGATTCGCGTCCATTGACCAATCGACGCACCTGAACGGGAAGCGTTCCACTCCAATATTGACCGGCATTCTGAACAATGGCTTGAATGTACACCGAATCACTCGCTGTTGTCAGCGGTTGACGGTTCCCGTCATGAATAATTAATCCCCCAGCGGTTAACGCATAATCGGGTGTCTTAAACGGAAACAACCGAATGGCCGGGTCTCCCTGTAAAACCATTTGCTGGCAATTCGCCAAATCTTGTCCGTCAGGTGTTTGTGTCAAAATTTGCCGGATGGTTTCCTGCTGAAGCTGACCAATAGATTTGTCGAGTTGTGTGCTGTCAGTCAGTAAGTTGTAGAAAGCTGTTGTGTAGCGATGCATTACATCCGGGTAACCGAGGTGACTCTGTGCAATGGCTGCAATGGCGCCCCGGTTCGGGGTCAATACCCAGTCGGTGGCTAGCGTTGGCTGACCGAAAAAGAAATTCCCAATAGCGCAGCCATTAATAAGCAGGAGCGGATAGTTGCCTTTATTGCGATAACCGAGGGCATCGTTTGAGCAGAAACCAATGTTTAAATCGGTGATATCCAAGCCCGAATGCCCGAAGAACGTTATCAACCCAACGCCCTCGTTAACGGGCTTCGCTACATTAATCTGCTCAACTAATTTGTCTGTTTCTTTCGAGATGGTCGTTACCCGCGCTCCCAAGGATTGACTGGTGGCCTGAATGCGGTAACTATCGACCAAATGACTGAATAAATCCTGTTCACCCAAGGTTTGACCTCCACTCAGATGCAGCAGATTCTTGCGCCAAAGTCCATCAGCGGTTTGACGTTCGTACTCCTTTACTTTATTCAGATAATCAATAACTTCCTGGGGCGTTCCGGCATTGATGCGCCCGGTTGGAAGGGCCGGAACGCCATCCGGGTTTCCATCCAGTCCAGCCGTAAACACCATATCGGAGCCGGGAAAACCGGCGGTCATCACCATATCCAGCGTTGCCTGATTGGGGTCACGCCGAATGCCGGGCGTGCTGCGGGCGCGGCCAATAAGTAGCAAATAGGGCGTTGATTCTTTACGTTGCCGAAACATCTGAGCCGCAAACCGACGGATAGCCAGTGGATTACGTTCGCCATAGCTATACTGGTCGAACAGTTGCTGCATAGTAACCGTCAGCGTATCATGTCCGCCACCCGCTGTCGATGCCCGGTAAGTGGCATAGTCTCGAACCGCATTCGTCGGATTGCTTGTTGTTTGTGAACTAACTGGTTTCATCAACGCTTCGTGACTAATGATTAAATAGTTTGGTTTTCGATTGGACCAATTGGTAAATGTTACGGGCCGAATAGCCGCTACGGTTTTAGGTTGACTCACGCTGAGGAGCGTTTTTGCCAGCCCTGTGTCATGCACAATCATGCGGGCCGAACCGGGCGCGGGTAGGGTTATTCCGATTTGAACGGGTGCGGTTGGGTCCGTAATATCCCAGAAACGGGTGCCGGTTACCACATTTGAAACAGTTACCAGCGAACGCTCAGTCTCGCCACTTTGATTAGTATGTGATTTAAGCTGAAATGTTCGCGAAGATTGCCCATTGGTGGTAAACGTTTGCGGATAACGGAGCCGAATATACGACACCGAGTACTTGTCGGTGTTGAGGTTTTCTCCTCGTGAAACTGTTGACACGAGCAGCCGACCATCAGTACCAACATCGGCCCAACTCGCGTTCTGTTGGATTCGGGCATTGTCGAAGGTCGAAAAACGGACCGAGTCGAGTAAGCGTTGGGTGTCGGGAATTGGGCCAATCAAGCAATCGACCCGGTGATTCGTGAAATCTCGGCCAACCAATAAAACGTCAATCTGGGGAGCAGGGCCAGTTTTGACGGCATTGGTTAGTGAAAAAGTGGTGTAATAAGGTTTGTCCTTTTGCTGGATTATTCCCGTGTATCCTTCACCCGCTTCATAGTAGCTATATTCAATTTTCGGCGGAATACCAGCCGCCCAGCCGGGGTAATTATCGGTGAATAGTCGTAGCTCTTCTTCCCAGTGGTAGAGTTCGGGCGTCAAGTTAGCATAAGATGTATCCGAGTAAGCCACCATTCGTTTGCCGGGCTTGCCATCGAGTCGCCAGGTTAGAAAATAGGCTGTAGTATCGTTGAAAAGGCTATAATACTTATGTGGTTGGGCATTATGAGGCCGGTACAACAGCGAATCCTGTGCGCCATCGTTCCCTCGCCCGTAGAATTCCAGATAATCAGCAGAGTCAAACCGGTGATCGATTTCACCTTCTATTGAAATCGCCTGTTCAATACCCCGATGAAACAACTGCACTGTGGTAGGGTCAATAGAATGAACCGGAACGCCTGCCTGTTGTAACTCCGTTGTTGTGATGCGATAGAGGCCGTTTTGAGCAATCGGGATTTTATAATAAGTCTGCGAATAGATCAGCCAGCGAGTTGGGTCAGGATCGTTGCTCGTCGGTTGTGCCTTGATTGTCAAGGTACCGCAAGCGAACAGAATAAATATAATGCTGATAAATGCTCGGACCATAACTGTGATTCAACTTGTAAAAGAGCTGCGCGTGAACGCCTATATCCTTAGACGTGTAAACCATTCTGTAAGTATCATATAGTTAAAGCTCATTTATAGGGTTTGTCTTCACTTAAGTCAGCGCTAATTATTTTGTCGTGGGCAACCGTATTAGGTCCAATGCAAAGCAACCCGTTATCTGTCGTGTCGACTGGAACGACTGTTTTGCGTTCAGCTAGCTGCGAACTACCTTTGAGCATCAAATTTCTATCAATGCACCCTGAAAAGATTACGCTATATTTTTTATTCCTTTGCAGTTAATCTGCTGATTTAAACGTTATCAAGTACGTTTATTGACTGGCGAGTCGATCATTCGGCGCCTTTATAAACAAACTTACCGGGCAAATTTGCCCGGAAGCCATTACTAATTTCGCAACTGCGCATTCGTTTTTCAACCACTTTATGGGGTCTATTATCGCCCGGACTATTCTTTCATATCGTCCTTTTTGGTTAGTTTTCTTGGTCTTGCTGTGTGGCCTGATGGCGTATTTTGGCACTCGGCTGCAATTATCCTATCAAATCGCTCGGGTATTGCCCTTGTCAGATTCTACCCAGCAGCAATACGACCGGTTCAAGAAGCGGTTTGGCGCTGATGGAACCCTCATGGTCGTTGGCTGGCAGAGTGATCGCTGGTTTGATTTACCCGTTTATCAGGGATGGTATGATATGACCGAACGGGTTGGGAAACTGGCTGGTGTGAAGCAGGTTTTGTCCACAACTCGGCTGTATACACTTGAAAAACAGGAAACGGCCTGGGGCATTAAACCGCTTATTGTCCAGCGTCCTCAAACCCAATTAGAAGTAGATAGCCTGAAAAATAGGGTGTTATCCTTGCCGTTTTATGAAGGGTTGATTTTCAATCCCACCAGCAAGGCTACGCTGATGGCCATTTCCTTCGACGAGCGAAAACTCAACTCGCGGGATCGAATTGCTCTGGTTGAATCCATCCGCGAATACGGTCGGGCGTTTGCTGAGGCTAATAAAATTGACCTTCATTACTCGGGGCTTCCCTCCATTCGTACGGAGGTAATGAAGAAATTATCCGGCGAGACGAAGCTGTTTATGGGACTGGCGGCCGGGGTAACGGGTTTGCTGGTCTGGTTGCTGTTTCGGTCGGGCCGCGTAGTTATGCTGTCCATGATTGTTGTGGCGATGGGTGTTTGTATCGCGCTGGGCACATTGTCTCTTATGGGATACGACATTACGTTATTGACGGGGCTGCTGCCGCCTTTACTGATTGTTATCGGGGTGCCTAACTGCGTGTTTCTAGTCAATAAATACCATCAGGAACTGGCGTTGCATGGGCAGAAACAACAGGCGCTGGAGACAATGATCAAGCAGATTGGTGTGTCGGCTCTGCTCGCCAACATAACGACGGCCATTGGATTTGGCGTGTTTTATTTCACCAATAGTCGGCTCCTGATGGAATTTGGGGTCGTTGCGGCTATCAGTGTAATGGCTGTTTATGTCGTCTGTATGTTGATGGTCCCTATCCTGCTAAGCTACCTGCCCGTTCCTAAAAGTGCCCAACTTCAATCATTGCAGGGAGATCGTTGGCAGGGTTTGCTCACTCGTATTGATCACTTGGTTCATCATCGTCAGAAGCTCATTTACGTCACCATCGCGGTCATTACGTTGATTAGCGGATTTGGCCTAACCCGCATCCGGATAGAAGGTTACGTGGTGGATGATCTGCCGAAGAACGACCCCGTTTACACCGACTTACGGTTTATGGAAAAACAGTTCAAGGGCGCGCTTCCGCTGGAGATAATGATCGACACGGGCAAACCGAATGGCGTGCTTGCCGGGGCCGGTCGGGCGTTGTACAAAATTCGGGCAATGGAGCGGATCATGGCTGAATATCCAGAATTTTCCAAGCCCAGTTCGCTGGTCAATGCCATTCGCTTTGCCTACCAGAGTTTTCGGGGTGGTGAGCCGCGCTATTACGTTTTGCCGCCCGCTATGGAATTGCAGAAACTGATGGGCGGCTCGCCTTTGGTTGGCAAGCAATCATCGCTGGCGCAGTCGTTTCTGGATTCCAGTAAGCAGGTAACGCGGGTGAGCTACCAAATGGCCGATGTTGGTTCGATTCGGTTGAAAGCGGTTCTGTCTCATCTTCGGCCTCGTCTGGATTCGCTCTTTGCCGGAACGTCGTACAAAGTCAGTCTGACGGGTCATAGCCTAGTTTTTCTGCAAAGCAATGACTATTTGCTAGGCAATCTGTACGAAAGTTTGCTATTGGCCATTGGGTTGATTGCCCTGGTCGGCATGATTCTGTTCCGGTCGATTCCCATCATCCTGCTCTCAAAACTACCCTGCTTGATTCCACTCGTTGTAACGGCCGGTATTATGGGGTATGCTGACATTGCGTTTAAGCCATCGACTATTCTTATTTTCAGCATCGCTTTTGGTCTGGCCTCCGACGGAACGGTTTATTTTCTGACCAGTTACCGGCAGCAGCTCCAACTGGGCTTCGCGCCATCTCTGGCTATCACGAAGGCTATTCATGAAACCGGTATTAGCCTGATTTATACCGCTTTGATTCTTGCCGGCGGCTTTTCGGTTTTTGCCGCATCTGGTTTTGGCGGAACGGCGGCTCTGGGTGTGCTGGTAGCTACTACGGTGCTTATGGCTTGCGTAACCAATCTGCTCTTACTCCCTGCCCTCTTACTTACTCTAAAACGCTATCGCGTATAGAAGCAAGCATTCTAGTCCACAATTAGTCAGCGTACGAATACACACGGCCCAACTCTTGTTCTACGAGTTGGACCGTGTGTATTCGTACGCTGACTAATTGTACTCACGCCGTTCTTATTGAGCCAGTTCAGGCAGTAAATCAAAAACAAAAGGCAGAATAGATTAATCAACCTGTTTCCTCACCGAACCGTTGAGATTACGGAAATGCCTGTCCGCTTGACTTTATTTCGGGAATCTTCAACAGCTTCACGGGCAAACGTAGTCCGTCGCATACGCCACTTCGATAAAGTCAATATATTTACGGATACGTGCTCATGATTTTATTCTCAGCCATGTCGCCTAAACCAACGTCATTTATATGAATCCATTGAGTCAAGATCGTAGACTTTTTTTGCGTAAGACTATGGTCGGGAGCGTTGCCCTGTGCCTGACAGATTCGGCTTGGCCAATTGGTGTCGAGTCGGAACAGGGAAAACGGGTTGGCATTATTGGCTTGGATACGTCTCACAGTGTGGCTTTTGCCAAAGCATTAAATGCGAGTGAGGCTAGTGCAGACTACGCTGGTTATAAGGTTGTTGCCGCCTACCCGTATGGAAGCAAGGATATTGATAGCAGCACAAAGCGAATTCCTGGCTATACCGATGAAGTCAAAAAACTGAACGTAGCCATTGTTGATTCGATCAGCGAATTGCTCAAGAAAGTTGATGTCGTTCTGTTGGAAACGAACGACGGTCGGCTGCATCTTGATCAGGTAACTCAGGTACTTAAAGCGGGAAAGCGCGTTTTTGTCGATAAACCCATTGCGGCTTCACTTACTGATGTGCTGGTAATTTTTGCGCTTTCTCAAACATACGCTATGCCTATTTTCTCAGCCTCTTCGCTACGGTATATTAAAGGGATCGAAGGCATTGACAAAAGCCAGGTGCTGGGAGCTGACACATTTAGTCCAGCCGTTCTCGAAAAAACACACCCTGATTTTTTCTGGTACGGTATTCACGGTGTCGAAACCCTTTACACCGTTATGGGAACCGGCTGTCGGCAAGTGATACGGGTTCATTCTGAAGATACAGATATTGTGGTTGGAACCTGGGCCGACGGACGTATTGGCACGTTTCGGGGAACGCGTACCGGAAAACACGACTACGGAGGAACCGTTTTTACGAAGGCTGGAAACGTTACCCTCGGCCCATATGGTGGCTATGAACCGCTGTTGAAAGACATTATTACGTACTTTGAAACGGGAAAAACGCCGGTTACGCCAGCAGAAACCATCGAAATTTTTGCGTTCATGGAAGCTGCCGACGAAAGTAAACGCCGGGGCGGCACAGCCGTGAGCCTGGACGAGGTAATGGAAAAAGCCAAAAAGAAAGCGTCTATAAAGTGATGAGATGATTCCATAGTGAAAGTAATTTTTTGAGATTTCTCCTGCGTCGGAATGACAAAAAAAACGCCAGTTTACATTGAGAAGAAACCGTTAAAAGGTAATAACAAACTTAGTAAAGGAGTAGTAAAAGAAATGGTAAATCTTCATTAGCAAAGCTCATATACCTTCCAGCTTCCTAGTATAACCCTTCCTTTTCATCATGAAAATTACGGAAAACGACTACCCTGACGATTCACGTAGAAACTTTATCCGGCAAACCATCACCGGTGCCGCGGCCTTATCGGTCGGCGGGATTTTGCCCGGTTTCAGCGCCAAAAGTTATGCCCGTATTCTGGGAGCTAACGAAAAAGTCCGGGTTGGCATGATGGGGGTTAACAGCCGTGGCTTGGCTTTGGCTGGCAATTTTGCCCTCCAACCGAATTGCGAAGTAATTTCTATTTCAGATGTTGATTCGCGAGCCGCCCAGAAGTGTCTGGCTACGGTTGACGGTATTCAGAAATCGAAGCCTAAAAATCAGCCTGATTTTCGGAAAGCACTGGAAGACAAAGACCTGGATGCGCTGATCATTGCCGCCCCCGATCATTGGCATGCTCCGGCTGCAATACTGGCCTCGAAAGCCGGTAAACATGTTTATCTCGAAAAGCCGTGCAGCCACAACCCACACGAAGGGGAACTGTTGCTGGAAGTCGCCAAAAAGTACAAAAACGTCATTCAGATGGGTAACCAGCGACGGTCGTGGCCCAATGTGGCGAAAGGAATTCAGGAACTAAAGGAGGGAATTATTGGTCGGCCCTATTTTGCCAAAGGCTGGTACACTAACAACCGGGCCTCTATTGGTATTGGTAAAGAAGTGGCGACCCCCGACTGGCTGAATTATGATTTGTGGCAGGGACCAGCGCCCCGACGCGCTTACAAAGACAACCTCATTCATTACAACTGGCACTGGTTTTGGCATTGGGGCACCGGCGAAGCGCTTAACAACGGCACCCACATGCTCGACCTGATGCGCTGGGGCATGGGCGTCGATTTTCCAACGAAAGTAACCTCATCGGGCGGCCGTTATCGGTATAAAGATGACTGGCAAACGCCGGATACGCAGGTAATTAATTTAGAATTTGCCAATAATACCGCCATGTCGTGGGAGGGGAGGAGCTGTAACGGACGTACCGTGGAGGGCAATAGTGTGGGCGTTATGTTTTATGGTGAGTCCGGCTCACTCCTGATTGAATCCGGCAACGCTTATAAAATCTTTGACCTGGAAAATAAACTGGTTAAAGAGGTCAAAAATGATCTTCAGATTGACCCTCGGAACAAAATGGACCCATCGCAGGCGCTGGATGCCATTCACATTCAGAACTTCTTCGACGGTATAAAAAAAGGAACGGCTCTTGCTTCTGATATTGTCGGTGGGCATAAAAGTACACTCCTTTGTCAGCTAGGAAATATCGCACTGCGCTCGGGCGGGATGCTCACGATTGACCCATCGAACGGGCATATCAAAAACAATAAAGAAGCCGAAAAACTCTGGCAACGGGAGTATCAGAAAGGTTGGGAGCCAACTATTTAATTGGCTGACTATCTATTTAATCGGAACGGCGTGCCAACAGAATATCGGCTACAAAAATGGGATTTCTGAAGATCATCAATGGGACGCTTATAACACCTTTTCGCTACATTCGGGCGGGTACGGTCGTCATTCAGGATGGCGTTATTCTGGGCGTGCATGAGCGGGATGTGGATGTGCCGGGCGCAACTGTGCTGGATGCTGGTGGTCAGTATGTTGCCCCCGGTTTTATCGACATTCATGTGCATGGGGGCGGTGGTCACGACTTTATGGATGGTACCGAAGAAGCGTTTCTTAAAATCGCTGAATTGCACGCCCGCTACGGTACTACATCCTTAGTGCCAACCACTTTGACGGCCGAAAAAGAAGACCTTCTGCAAACGCTGGATGTATATGAACGGGCCAATCTGAAAAACAGCCGGGGGGCTGCATTTCTGGGCATCCACCTGGAGGGGCCGTACTTCGCCCAGAGTCAACGGGGTGCGCAAGACCCGCGTTACATTCGCAATCCTGACCCAAAAGAATACGAAGAAATACTTGCTTATTCATCGTCGATTGTTCGATGGAGTGCCGCGCCGGAGTTGCCCGGTGCGATTCCATTTGGTCGCCGATTATGTGAAAAAGGCATTCTGGCTGCGGTGGCGCATACCGATGCTATTTACGAAGAGGTATTGCTTGCTTATGAGAACGGCTATTCGCTGGCTACTCACCTGTATTCGGCCATGTCGGGGGTGACGCGCCGGAATGCCTTCCGCTATGCGGGCGTCATAGAAAGCGCCTTTCTGTTGGATATGGATGTTGAGATTATTGCCGATGGTGTTCATCTGCCAGCGCCTTTGCTCAAACTGGTTTATAAGATTAAAGCGGCCGACCGGACTGCGTTGATTACTGATGCCATGCGAGCCGCCGGTATGCCGGAAGGCGTTAGCACGCTGGGATCGCTGAAAAATGGCCTGACCGTTATTGTCGAGGATGGCGTCGCGAAATTGCCTGATCGAACGGCGTTTGCCGGAAGTGTAGCGACAACAAACCAACTTGTCAGGAACATGGTGAAAATGGCCGACGTGTCTCTGCTGGATGCCGTCCGAATGGCCAGCACAACTCCCGCGCGAATTATGGGCGTTGATTCTCGCAAAGGTGTACTGGCACCGGGTAAAGACGCTGATCTGGTGATTTTCGATGAAAACGTAACTATCGACACCACTATTATCAACGGGAAAGTTGTCTATTCCAAGAGGGTAAATATTGACAGTTTTTAACCGGAAAAAACGCTACGATGGAGCCAATGATTGAGCGAGTTGATAAACTAAATGTACGTGTGTTTGATACCCGGCAGCAAATGGGCATTGCCGCCGGGCGGGACATCGTGGCTAAAATACAGGACTTGTTACGTGAAAAAGAAAGTCTACGAATTGTGTTTGCTGCGGCCCCTTCGCAAAATGAAATGCTGGATTTTCTGGCCATTGCCGAAGGAATCGACTGGTCAAGGATTGATGTATTTCACATGGACGAATATGTTGGGCTAGCCCCCAATGCACCGCAACGGTTCGCTCATTTCCTGACTACCAAGCTATTCGCAAAAGTAAATCCTCGTACTGTTTATTTAATTGATGATTCGGAAGGGGCTGCTGCGGCTTGTGAACAATATAAATACCTGCTTGATCAGGGTCAAATTGATATTGTCTGTTTGGGGGTGGGGGAGAATGGCCATCTGGCATTCAACGACCCGCCCGTTGCCGATTTTGATGATCCAGAAGTTATTAAGCGGGTTCAACTGGATGCGGTTTGTCGCCAGCAACAAGTCAATGATGGTTGTTTTCCATCGTTGAACGACGTGCCGGAAGAGGCCTTAACCCTAACCATTCCGACCTTGCTTTCAGGCCGTTATCTATTTTGTGTGGTGCCAGGAAAAACAAAGCTTCAAGCTATAAAAAGAATGCTGACGGGTCCAGTCACAACGGATTGTCCGGCTTCTATTCTTCGCCATCATCCCAATTGCACACTGTATGTAGATCGGGATTCTTACGGAAGCTAATGGAATCGAACATGATAACTACCGAC
>CAXVWN010000457.1:0-9878 GCA_964263725.1 Spirosoma sp. | reverse complement strand
GATGGAATCGGAAACTTTAAAAACTATACGAAACGGTCATTACCCGAGGCTGAGCAGCTTGGTATGGTAACGGCGGCAAAATGGGTCGACCTCAATGGCGATAAATACCCCGAATTAATTGTGGTAGGCGACTGGGCACCGGTCATCGTGTTTGAGAACAAACGCGGTAAACTAAGCCAGAATCCGAGCCTGACTATCAAGGACGAAAAAGGCCAGATTGTCAAAACCAACGGCTGGTGGAATTGTGTGTCGGCTGGGGATGCTGATGGCGATGGCGATCTGGATTTAGTTGTTGGGAATCTGGGTCTTAATTCCCGCATCCGGGCAACGCAAACCATGCCTGCCGAACTCTATGTTGGTGATTTCGATCATAATGGTACGGTTGAACAAATTATTAACTGTGCTGATGAAACCAACGAATTGTATCCGATGGTTCTGAAACAGGATTTGCAGAAAGCCATGCCAAGTATCAAGAAAAAATACGTAAAGTATATTGACTACGCGGGTAAAAAAATCAATGAGATTCTGGACGAAGATCAATTGAAGCAAGCCGTTGTCAAGCAATCGTTCATGGCAGCAACGGCTATTCTGCTGAATGATGGGAAAGGAAATATGACACTACAGTCCTTACCGGCTGACGCTCAATTTTCACCCGTCTGTGGCGTGCTCTTTGCCGACTATGATCGAGATGGCCGCACAGACCTCCTGTTAACGGGTAATTTTTTAGATGTGCTGCCCGAAGTGGGCCGTTATGATGCCAGCTATGGTGTTGTATTGCGCAATAAGGGCAAAGCATCTAATGGCACAATTGCCTATGAAACAATCAATCCGGCGGCATCGGGATTCTTCGTCCGGGGGCAGGTTCGCCGTATAGCGAGGTTGGCACAGGGACAACTCATTCTGGCCAAAAACAATGCTTCAACGCAGGTTTTTACAATGAATAATAGAAAGTGAAACGGAGCTTTCAGGCTCAATTCACTAGTCATTATTCATTTTCCATCATTCATTTTTCCTATGAAACGTATTGCCTTATTTCTTTTCGTCGGCGCAATCGCCTTGGCGAGTTGTAACCCCTTCAACTCTGAAAAGCCACTTTTTCAAGCAATCGACTCAACCCAAACAGGTGTAGGATTTGTAAACCATTTAGTGCCATCAGAAAAAATTAATATTCTCGATTACCTGTATTTCTATAATGGAGGAGGTGTCTCAGCGGGCGATATTAACAACGACGGCCTCACCGATTTATATTTTGTTTCGAATCAGGGTAAGAATAAGCTGTACCTAAATAAAGGGAATTTCAAATTTGAAGATATTACGGCTAAGGCGGGCGTTGAAGGTTTTTCTGATTGGCAGACCGGCTCCACAATGGCCGATATCAATGGTGATGGACTGCTCGATATATACGTCTGCGCAGTTGGTAACTTCCGGGGCCAGGAAGGATCCAATGAATTATATATCAACAATGGCGACGCGACATTTACCGAAAAAGCCGCTGATTATGGACTGGATTTTACAGGCTTTTCGACTCAGGCTGCCTTTTTTGATTATGACCACGATGGCGACCTGGATTGCTATCTGCTAAATCATGCTATTCATACCTCCCGCAGTTATGACCGTGTAACAGCGCGGAATCTTCGTAATAACGAATCAGGCGATTACCTGTACGAAAATAAGATCGTGTCGAAAGCGGGGAAAACGCCAACGGGAAAAGTCGCTCGGTTTGTAAACGTCAGTGAACAGGCTGGTATTTTTGGTGCCGCAATGGGCTATGGACTGGGCATCTCAGTAGCAGACATGAACAATGACGGTTGGGAGGATATTTATGTCTCAAACGATTTTCATGAGGACGATTATTACTACGTCAACAACCACAACGGGACATTTACAGAAAACGGAAAAAAAGCGTTTCAGCATACCAGCCGTTTTTCTATGGGCAACGACATCGCTGATATCAATAACGACGGGTTTCCTGATGTAGTCACGCTTGATATGTATCCCGAAGATGAAACGATTGAGAAATCGTCATTAGGTGAAGATCCGCTTGATATTTATTTGTACAAACTGGCGCATGGCTATATGAATCAGTACAGCCGAAATTGTCTTCAACTGAGTCTCTCCGGTAAGAAGTTCATGGATGTTGGCACCATAGCAGGCGTAGCAGCAACCGATTGGAGTTGGTCGCCGTTATTAGCCGATTACGACAACGATGGTATAAAAGACCTGTTTATTACGAATGGTATCGTCCATCGACCCAATAACCTTGACTATGTGAAGTTTGCTGCGGATGATTCGCTGCGCTACGCGATGGAAACATCACGTTCGCTTGATGAACGAGCTACTAAGCTGATGCCCGAAGGTAAAGTTCATAACTATTTATATCGCGGCACTCCTTCATTACGCTTTGACGATAAATCTATCGCCTGGGGTTTTGAATTGCCCAATTATTCAAACGGTGCCGCCTATGCTGATCTGGACAATGATGGCGATCTTGATCTGATCACAAACAATATCGACGATCCTGCCGGGATTTATCGCAACGATGCGAATACCATCTTTCCTGACAACAAACATCTGACAATAAAGCTAAAAGGCGATGCGCCGAATACGTTTGGAGTAGGGGCGAAAGTGATTGTTAAATATGGTAAAGACACAACTGGCTCGCCAATTCAGCAGCTACAGCAACTAATGCCAACACGGGGATTTGAATCGTCGGTCGCCCCCGAGTTGCTGTTTGGATTAGGCAAACGGGCAGCCATTGATTCGCTGATTGTGATCTGGCCAAACCAGCAAATGGAAGTTCGCACCAATGTAAAGACGAATCAATCGTTGACGCTGAAACAGGCCGATGCCAAGCTCGATGGAACAAACTTTCGATACACAATTCCGCCGATACACCCGCTTTTTGCCGATGTAACAGCCGCTGATTCAATACCCTATCAACATCACGAAAATGCCGACTATTTCGACTTCGTCCGGGAATCGCTTATGCCGTTCAAAGTCTCGACCGAGGGGCCACATCTGGCTGTCGGTGACATAAATGGCGATGGCCTGGATGATATTTATGCGGGTGGAGCCAAGTGGCAGGCTGGTAGTTTGCTACTTCAACAGGCAAATGGTCGGTTTGTAACCAGCAGTCAACCGATTTTCGTGTCGGATTCTACCTACGAAGATGTTGATGCCGCCTTTTTTGATGCTGACGGCGATAAAGATTTAGATTTATATGTAGTATCGGGAGGTAATGAGTTTTACGATAAAATGCCGGAACAGCTTGATCGCCTGTACCTAAATGATGGAAAAGGGAATTTTAGTCGTTCGGCAAATGCATTACCGCCGATGTACGACAACAAAAGCTGTGTTCGCCCATTCGACATTGACCAGGATGGTGATCTGGATTTATTCGTTGGTGGTCGGGTGGTTGGTTTCGGGTATGGTAAATCACCCAACTCATATTTGCTTGTCAATGACGGTAAAGGACACTTCTCCGATCAAACCGAAAAATTGTCTACCGGTCTGCGTAAAGCTGGCATGATTACCGATGCCGTTTGGACCGATTATGATGGCGACAAAGATCAGGATTTGATTTTGGCAGGTGACTGGGTGTCCATTCGTATTTTCGCTAACGACAAGGGTCACTTCTCAGAAATGACCCTTAATACCAAGGACGAAATGCCGTTAAATGGTTTTTACCAGCGTGTTATTGCCGCTGACTTTGATCATGACGGCGACATTGATCTAATGGCGGGTAATATTGGCACGAATACCAAGTTTCGCAAAACGCCCGATTCTCAACTACGAATGTGGGTAAAAGATGTTGATAATAACCAGAGCACAGAGCAGATCATTGCTTACAACCGAGGAAAAGAATGGTATCCACTGGCCTTTAAAGATGAGCTAGGCAAGCAGATGCCGAGTATTATTAACAAACGATTTACCGATTATGTGTCGTTTGCCGGTAAACCGCTTAGCGCTGTCCTGAAAGATGATGAGTTGAAGGGAGCCGAAGAGTTTACTGTCAATCAGTTTGCATCGGTTTACTTAGAAAATCAGGGCGGCCAGTTTATCGTGCATGAATTGCCTATGCTGGCACAGGTTTCGAAATTATTTGCCTTACAAGCCATCGACATTGATCAGGATGGCGATCTGGACATACTGGGCGGAGGCAATTTCTACGGTGTCAGTACCTACCAGGGTCGTTATGATGCTAGTTATGGCTTGGTCCTGCGCAACGATGGCAAAGGTAATTTTTCGGCACTCTCACCAGTTGACTCGGGGTTTCTGCTTAACGGCGAAATACGGGATATCCGCTCTATGCGTACGGCACAAGGTCCATTGATTGTTGTTGCTCGAAACAGTGCTGGCTTGCAGCTATTCAAACCGTTGCAGCTCAAGTAATACTTAATTTTGTCTGCTGTTTTCCATTAATTTTGTAACTGCTTACCAATCACTTTGCGGAATTTGCCGCTTTAACTGGTCATTAATCGTATGATATTTTCGCTTCGCTTTGGCTGTCTACTAGCATTATGGCTGGTTGGATTGTCCGGTTGTCAGAAGCCTGCTTCGCCTGCCGAATATAATGCAAAGGCTTCTAATCCAGAGTACTACAACGCGGCTTTAAATAAACTGACGCAGGTAGTTATTCACGACATTTTTTCACCTCCCGTTGCCAGTCGGATTTATTCTTACGCGAATCTTGCGGGTTACGAAGCCCTTGCACCGTTCGATGCAAAATATGAATCGTTAGGCGGTAAACTAAAGCGATTTGAGAGCGGACCCAAGCCAGAAGCCGGTAAAGACTATTGCTTTCCTCTGGCCAGCACACACGCATTTATGACGGTCGCTCGGGCACTGACGTTTTCGATTGATTTTTATGATGAATTCGAGAAACCATTTTATGAGCAATACAAGAAAGATGGTGTACCCGACGACGTATATGATCGGTCAATGGCATACGGAGAAACGGTAGCCAAGCATATTCTGGACTATGCCGCCAAGGATAAATACAAGCAAACCCGCGGGTTTAAACACACGGTTACAAACGAAGAAGGATCATGGGTGCCAACGCCACCAGCCTATATGGATGCTGCTGAACCCCAGTGGAATAAGCTCCGTTGCTGGGCAATGGACACCTGTAATCAGTTTATGCCTCCTCGCCCATTACCATATAGTCTTGCCAAAGGCAGCCCTTATAAGAAAGAACTTGATGAGGTTTATCAGACAGGGAAAAGCCTTGATAAATCAAAGCAGGATATGGCTTACTTCTGGGACGATAATGCGTTTGTTATGAACGTAGCGGGCCACGTTATGTACGCAAGCAAAAAAATGACACCTGGCGGACACTGGCTGGCGATTGCTCAAACGGTTGCCCGGCAGAGAAAATTAAACATGATGCAGACCGTTGAAGCATATGCTCTCACGTCATTTGCGTTGAGCGATGGCTTTATTTCATGCTGGGACGAAAAATACCGGACTAAAACAATTCGGCCCGAAACGGTCATCAACAAGTTGATTGACCCGAAATGGACTCCTTTTCTGCAAACGCCCCCATTCCCTGAGTATCCGAGTGGACATAGTGTTATATCCACCGCAGCCGCTACGGTATTGACCGAATTGATGGGCAATAATATCGCTTTCACGGATTCAACGGAGTTCCAGTATGGACATGGTGTTCGTTCCTTTAAATCATTTCGTGATGCTGCGGACGAAGCGTCTATCAGTCGATTATATGGTGGTATTCACTACCGATCGGCTTTAGTGAACGGACAACTTGAAGGAGAAAAGGTAGGTAAGTGGGTAATTGAAAAAATTCATGCCCGCAAGTCGGGCGTTGCCAGCCGATAAATGTTAAAAGCTGATTAAAAAATCCCCGCTTCTGAAAAGCGGGGATTTTTTTTGACTAAATGGCAAATCATAAACATGCACCTAAATCTAGAGGCCATGAGGATATATTTACAACTGTTGGTGCTTGTTGCTGGTCTTTTCTTCAGTGAGAATATACTGGCTCAGTCTGCAAAGTCTGATACTACCCAAAAACAAGCCAATAAAGGCCAACAAACCTACTACGCCATAAGCCGCTCGTCGGAAGACTCGACCCGGTCGATTTTTAACTTTAAAGCGGCTCCTATTTATGTCCGGGCAACTCCTTTTTCAATTTACACGGGCGCAGGTAACCCCAGAGATCGTATTGCGCAGAGTATCGAAATTGGTAAGTCATTCAATGTAATTGATTTAGGTGTTGCTTTTGGCCGAAATTCATTGCGTCCTGACACCTCACTTTTTCTAGAAGGAAGGGTTACAATGGACGTGGCAAACTATGGCATTTTTGCGAATGAAATGACTATTGGGGCAGGACGGGTTTTTGATAAACAGGGAAGCCTGATGCTCGAATTAACCTATAGCATCATTGCACAAGTAGCTCCCCGTGTCGGTATTGGGTTAACGACGGGCTACTATGATTTTAGCAATGAATTGACAGACGCTTCCAAAACATTTTACGGAATTTACCTGCGTTGGGGACTCCTGCGAACCGATTCTGGAGGCTTACTTGGCGGGTCTCGCGGTCGGGGTCGCCCCGTTCGGGTTGGGCGCCCACATCGGCATGGGCGTTAGCTGTTGCCGGTCATATGGTATGGTTTTCCTCACTTTCTCAAGCTAAAATAGACGTAGCAATTTAGCTCCAATAACCTAAATCTTGTTTTGGTGTTGTAGCAGGGAGCATCCATCTCACTACATAATGAAACAACTTTACTGTCTGTTAGCGAGTATACTTTGTATAGCCCAGGTAGGGTTTGCTCAGCAGACATATTTCAATGTGCCTTCATCCGATGTCGTTGATAAGCACGAAATTTCTATTCAGCAGCAATTTAATTTTTCGGAGTCGATACGCTCATCAACCACGCTAAATTACGGATTGGGTCATGAGTGGGAAATTGGCCTTAATTTTTATAACCTCGACTACCTGCCAGACGAGCGTCGTATTGAGGCTAACGATTCAACTACCGAAAAAGCGTTTAGCCCGCTATTGATGTTAAATGCTCAAAAAGCGTTTGACATCACTAAAAATCTGGAAATAGCTATTGGTGCTCAGAGTGGAATAAATACGCTAACAAGTCATAAACCACAATTGGTAGGCTACGCCTACGGTCATATCGGTGTCACTTCTGACGATGAACATTACAATTTCTCAATGGGGGGCTATATAGCCAACGCGCGTTATTTAGGCGATGGGCCGAAGTCAGGTTTTCAGACGGGTTTTGACGCTGGTATTTTTTACCAAAAGTTGCATTTATTAGGCGATTGGATATCGGGGTCACATGATTTTGGTCAATTAGTGCTTGGTGTTGAGGTTTACCTGGGAAAGCATTTCCCAGTGGCTGTAGGTTGGCAGCGGACGAATAAAACCGGATCGCAGGCAGTAGTGCTTCAATTGACCTATAACCCCAAATAAAATCAATGTTCTACGCTTGATTCATTGCTTAACTGTTGCTGCATCATTCGCAGATTGCCGATAATAGCCTCCAGCCGGCCGTTTTCTTTCTGGAGAGCCTTCTTTCCTGCACCAGATCCGGCGCCTGAGGATAGATACCCGTATAGCCTCCTAAGCAGAGTTTTAGGACTTTACCGTTCTCGCAAAATGTTACAGATACCAGCTATTTTTTTTAGTAGCGATTCTTAGGGAAATACCAATCAAAGAACCGTTCTGGTCGTAATAATTTACTTAACAGCAGTAATGTCTGATTGGTTATGCTTGATAATGGTATTATTTTTATCCTTTATTTCACAATATAACTATGAGGAAAAAACGAATACTACTTAGCTTTCTATTAACCTCTTGCTGGCTGATAGGGATAGCACAGACGCAATCCAATAATGCCGACTGGCAAATTGTTGGTCAGAATATTAATCCAGCAAACTATTATGGTATTACTGTCGCCAACGGTATGATTGGTCTGGTGTCATCGCCTGAGCCGATGAAGGTGAAAGATGTAGTTTTGAACGGTGCATTTGATACCTATGGCAGAGGGCGTGTTTCGAATATTCTAAAGGTATTCAACTTTGCCAATATGAGTCTCGATGTTGATGGGCAGCGGATTGGCCCGAAAGAGATTGCCAATTACCGTCAGACGCTCGATATGCAGAAAGCGGCTCTAACAACTACGTTCGATTATAAAGATAAAGTGAGCGTTCGACAAACGATGATGGCCCTGCGTCATTTGCCGTTTTCGGAGTTAACAATGGTCGAGATTACGGCCAAAAAAGACTGCGAAATCATCCCGATGAGCGTTATCGAAACGCCGGACAACCTGAAAGAAGTCAAGAATTTTTATTCAGAAATTGATCGCTCGCACGTCACCATCCGTTTACTGACATCGGTGGCAAAAAGCCCGTCCGGGCGGCATACTGTAGCGGCTTCTACCAGTTTTATCTTTGAAGAACTGCACGGTCAGGAACCTGATGTCATCCATGAGGATTGGGATTACAACATGCACCTTGCTAAGTTTAAAAAACGACTTAAAGCAGGGGAAACCTACCGATTCAGCGTGGTAGGTTCTGTATCGTCTACAGCCCATACTGCCGACCCGCACAACGAAGCGGAACGACTAACGCTTTTTGCCGCCCTCGAACGGCCTGACCGACTTTTGATGCGTCATAACGCCGAGTGGGCTAAACTTTGGCAAAGCGACATTGTGATTGATGGCGACCCTGATGCCCAAAAAGCTGTTCGGTCAGCTTTGTATCATTTGTATTCATTTGTTCGTGAAGGCACCGGTTATAGTCTGTCGCCAATGGGTTTATCAGGTTTGGGCTATAACGGTCACGTTTTCTGGGATACTGAACTTTGGATGTATCCGCCCATTCTGACTCTTAAGCCCGAAATTGCTAAATCATTGCTTGAGTACCGCTTTGAGCGCATGAAAATGGCTAAACAAAACGCGTTCAGTCATGGCTATGCGGGGGTAATGTTCCCTTGGGAGTCAGATGCTGATGGACAGGAAGCAACACCTGTTTGGGCGTTAACGGGTCCATTCCAACACCACATTACCGGCTGTGTTGGCTGGTCATTCTGGAAATACTATCAGGTTACGAAAGATAAAGAATGGCTCCGAACACGCGGTTATCCTA
This sequence comes from Spirosoma sp., assembly GCA_964263725.1. GTDB lineage: Bacteria > Bacteroidota > Bacteroidia > Cytophagales > Spirosomataceae > Spirosoma. Next base: position 758 of record CAXVWN010000457.1, on the reverse strand, counting down.
TGCTGAAAGAAGTGGCTGATTTTTGGTCCAGCCGAGTGGAACGGGAGGGGCCGGGCAAATACCACATTAACAACGTAATTGGGGCCAACGAATGGCAGGAAAATATTGACGATAATGCCTTCACAAATGGAATGGCCAAAACAACGTTACTTTACGCTATACAAGCGGCTCAGGAATTAGGAATAGCCCCTAATCCGGACTGGAAACTTGTGGCTGATAACATTCTTATCCTGAAATTTACGGATGGCGTAACCAAAGAAAATCGTACGTACGATGGTGTACCTATTAAACAGGCCGATGTGAATTTGCTGGCATATCCGCTTAAGATCGTGAGCGACGAAGCGGCTGTTAAAAAGGACTTGGCCTATTATGAGCCACGTTATTCGGCCGAAGGACCAGCTATGGGTTGGTCGGTGTTAGCAACGTTACACGCTCGCCTGGGCAATACAGATAAAGCTTATGATTGGTTTGTAAAGAGTTACAAGCCAAATGAGGTGCCGCCATTTGGTGTACTAGCCGAAACTGCTGGTGGAACAAATCCATATTTTGCAACCGGAGCTGGTGGTATGCTACAAGCGGTTCTAAACGGTTTTGGCGGGTTAGACATTACCGACAATGGCATCACACAGCTTAAAACCAGACTTCCGAAAAACTGGAAGTCGTTGATAATTAAAGGCGTTGGCCCGCAATTGAAGACCATTCAGATAAAGTAAAAATTCATCAGTAGTTTACAATAGGAGCAACCAACCTATTGTAAA
>CAXVWN010000456.1:0-17762 GCA_964263725.1 Spirosoma sp. | reverse complement strand
CCGGAGAAGCCAACGAAGGGTTACAGCGGTTAGTCTGGAATGGCGCTGTTCCTTTTGAAATTCGCACCATAAAAGCCATGCCCGATGGGTTTGAGGTTGAATTCACAAAACCTGTCGACCGGAAATCGGCTGAAGATCTGGCATCTTATCGGGTCGAAAGTTTCCTTTACAAATACCACGCTGTTTATGGCAGCCCAACCATTTATAAAGAAGCGTTGCCACTCAAAGGGGTGAAAGTTTCGGCCGACGGCCTGAAAGCACGACTGATTGTAAGCGACTTGCGCAAATATTACATTCACCAACTAACGCTGGATGGCGTTCGGGGAGCAGAAGCATCGTATTCACTCGTTCACCCGATTGCTTATTATACGCTGAACAATATTCCTGATGGTGAAAAATTAGCCATGAGTGACGTCAGCACCAAAAATTCGGCAACTGTGCCAGCAACCGTAACACCAGCGGCTACTGAAACAGGAAAAAAAGTGGTTCCGGTTAAGGCGGGGGCCAAACTGGCCACCGGCGGCAAACCGAAGTTAGTAGAAGGTCAGGCCGTAACGATGGCGAAAGCGCCAACGTACGAAGAAGTAAAAGGGTTACTCACCCGTCACACGTGTTCTGCTTGCCATCAAGCCAACAAACGGCAGGTTGGTCCAGCCTTTTCGGACGTTGCTAAACGCAAATACACGAACGACCAGATTGTGGAGTTAATATACAGTCCAAAGCCGCACAACTGGCCCGACTACGCCACCGAAATGCCACCGATGCCGCAGGTTCCCAAAGCCGACGCGCTAAAGATTGCCGCCTGGATCAACTCACTGGCTGTCGCCAGTGGAAGTGCATCGAAAGGAGAACCGAAGCCGCAGATGTTCATCAGGCCCAGTTCTAAAGTTTAGTCAAAATAAAAAACAGCCCGATATGCCTAACAGCTATCGGGCTGTTTTTTTGTGGTGTGTTCTGAACATATCGGCGCGGCAACGAGAATAATAAACTCAGGCAGGTTTCAGAGCCGCCAGTTTTAAGGCAGTTACCACCGCTTTTAAACTCAGGTCTACCTTCTATATAGTTGCTCCGATAGTCGCTTTACAGATGTATTAGTTTTGATTCGTCAATGAGAGACAAAATAGAAACTCTCTCATTCTCAGAGACTCAGGCAATTGAGTTGGCTCAATTCAGAATCTAACGTTTCACTTTGTATTTACACACAAATCTCTCTTTTACTTATGAAAACTTTACGCATAGTAGCCCTTCTAGCCATCTCTGGTATTTTTGGTTTGAGTTCCTGCAGCAAAAAAGGCGAGGATGTAATGCCTGCCCAAGCACAAACCACCACACCAACGACAACGCCTACAACGACAACTCCCCAGACCACAACAGCACAGTCGACCACGCTGGCCACGACGGGTTTCGTTACAAAAATTGATGGCAAGACGTTTAGTCCGGATTTAGTTTATGCCCTGGCCGTAGCTCCCGGCAGCGATGGCTATTATGCTATCTATGGCCTCGACAGCAAAACCAGCGATGTGGCTATGATTGCGCTGCCTTATACGGCACTGGTAGGCACTCATAAATTAAGCTACGCCAATTACGGCACATTTTCTCTGGGCAACGGCAGCGATTCGTTCTCGACCCGAGTGGAGCCAGGTGAAGGCACCGTTACAATAACAACCCTGACCACGACTCAAATCATTGGTACATTTACGTACACCGCTTACAGCGACAAAGGTGTGAAGCGTACCCTTACGGAAGGTTCATTCAACGTCCCGATCAAATACTAATATCACTCACACGTCATTGCTTACTATAAGTCAAATAATCTAATCTTCAGTCCACACCAACGGCCAGCTTTGCAAAGAGCTGGCCATTTTTCGATTATTAATGACCGAACTCGCTGCATTATTCTTAGTTTTAGGTTTTACAACCGACTAGAAAAAGTGCTTATGAAACAAATAATAGCTTTTACATGCCTTCTCTACCCTTCGTTGCTTTGGGCGCAGAATGGCTCGTATACACTCAACGCGAAACTGGCGGAAGTTAAAGCGCCTGCGAAAGCGTACCTCCGCTATATGGTAGATGGCACAGCTAAAATGGACTCGGCCCAACTCAAAAATGGGATGTTTACCTTCCATGGAACCGTTGATGAGGCCACTCAGGCGACCTTGTTTGTCGATAAATTAGGCACAGGCTTTAGTCGAACTCGTCCGATAGCTACCACTGGTGTTTATCTCGAACCGGGCACTATTACCGTAGTCAGCCCTGATTCACTTGATAATGCGGTGCTCAGTGGTACACCTTTAAACACCGATTATCAGAAGTTGACTGGTATGCTAAAGTCTACTTCCGACAAAATGGCCCTGTTGATGAAAGAATACCGATCAGCTACGCCGGAGCAGAAAAAATCTAAAGAATTTGAGGAAAATCTGGACAAACGGTATGAAGCCATCGAAGCTGACCAAAAGAAAGTTAAGGCACAGTTCATTAAGGAAAATCCGAACAGTTTAGTTAGTCTGGATGTACTGCAACGGTACGACTACACACCCGAATACGCCGAAGTAGGACCCATGTTTGATGGGTTATCTGACGGCTTAAAAAACAGCAAAGCTGGAAAAGGATACGCTAAAATATTGGCTGGTGTTAAAGCGACTTCGATTGGAGCCATAGCGCCCGAATTTACACAGGCCGACACCTCAGGAAAATCCATAGCCTTAACTACGTTCAGGGGGAAATATGTGCTGATTGATTTCTGGGCGAGCTGGTGTGGACCCTGCCGGGCCGAAAATCCGAATGTGGTAAAAAACTTTCATCAGTATAAAGACAAAAACTTCACTGTGCTGGGCGTTTCATTGGATCGGCCAAATGCAAAAGAAGCCTGGCTGAAAGCTATTCACAAAGATGGGCTCGACTGGACGCAGGTATCGGACTTGAAGTTCTGGGACAATGAAGTAGCCAAGCAGTACGGCATTCGGTCGATCCCGCAAAATTTTCTGATTGCGCCCGACGGCAAGATTGTAGCCAAAAACATCCGGGGCGAGGAGTTGAGCAAGAAATTGAGCGAAATCCTGGTAGCCAAACCTTAACATTAAACTGGTTTAAAACGAATAAGGACAAGTGTTTTCTGTCATTCCGACGTCAATTGGAATCTTAAACTCTCCTTATAGGCAACATTGAGATTCCTCCTGACGTCGGAATGACAGAAAAACCAACCAATTCAATTTGAAAAATAAAAGTTTAAACAGCTTCATTCTTACTTTTCGTTACCCGCAAAGATTTATCACTTTGCGGGTAGTTTTTTATTAATCGCTATGACTTCATCAACCGAAACCGTCCTTAAACCGGCCGTTCAGGAAAAATTTGAACACCTCTGGCATTTGGTTGGCAACACGCCGATGCTGGAATTATTCTATACCTACCAGGGCCAGCCCCGTTCGCTTTATGTGAAATGTGAACACTACAATCTGACGGGTAGCATGAAGGATCGGATGGCGCTCCATGTGCTGCATCAAGCGTATCGGGAAGGCCGCATTCAGCCGGGAGATCGCATTGTAGAAGCAACCAGTGGCAGTTCAGGCATTTCCTTTTCGGCGGTTGGCCGGGCTCTGGGGCATCCTGTTACCATTATTATGCCCGCCGGTATCAGCCAGGAACGCATCGACATTATCCGGAGTTTGGGCGCTGACATTGTTCTGTTTACCAAGGAAGAAGGTGGTTTCATGGGCGCTATCCAACGGTCGGAAGAGTTGGCGGCCAGCGATCCGCATGTTTTTCTACCGCGTCAATTCGCCAACAAATACAATGCAGAAGCCCACCGCCTGACAACGGGCAAAGAAATCTGGCTGCAACTTCAGAGTGTGGATATTACACCCGATGCTTTTGTAGCTGGCGTTGGCACCGGCGGAACGGTAATGGGTGTGGGACGTTACCTCAAATCCCGCAAACCTGATATTCGCATTCACCCGCTCGAACCCGCCGAATCGCCAACTTTATCTGTCGGCCATAAAACCGGCTCACACCGAATTCAGGGGCTTTTTGACGAATTTATACCAGATATTTTGAAACTGGACGAGCTGGATCGGGTAGTACAGGCCAACGACGGTGATTCTATTTTAGTGGCACAAAAACTAGCGTTGCAATTGGGTGTAGCCGTCGGTATTTCGTCGGGGGCTAACCTGATCGGTGCGATCAATCTCCAAACCGAAATGGGGCCAGATGCCCGCGTCGTTACTATTCTGTGCGACAGTAATAAAAAATACCTCAGCACCGATTTAGTTCGGGAAGAGCCTATAAAACCGGGCTATGTAGCGCCCGACATTGAGTTTACCGATTACCGGCCTATTAGCCGTTTGTTGGTAGGACGGCCGGGTGTTTTTTGATGAAAATTTCGTGTGTGGTGTCGGTTTTGAGAAACCGACACCACGCGCAAGAAAACAAAAACCCGCCCCTGATTGAGGGCGGGTTTTTCGATTAACGAGTGAAATCAATCCCTTAATTCAGGGCAACAATGCGGCTAGACGTTGTTGGATTTTTAGTCGAGATAATTACTTTGTGCGTAGTTGTTTCGACACCATTTGTCATCTCTACCTGATATTCGCCATCGGGCAGTTCATTCAAATTTAAACGAGTCCGGTATTGGCTTTCATTTCTGCCCAGGTGCTGATCGTACATTACTTTTCCTTCAGCGTTTTTCAGACGAACATCTACAGCCCCACCAGTTTGTTTGTCGAGAGCAATACTCAATTTGCCTTCAACAGTCGTGTAGATAGATGATTTGTAGGAAGCTACTACCGTTGGGCGATCGCCGGTAGTGGTGTTGGCTAAAGAAGCAACTGAAGTAACGACGCCAAGTGTAAGAGCTAGTGCGAGTGATTTGATAAGGGTTTTCATGATGTTTATATTTTTATGTTGTTGTTTACTGTTTAGCAGGATTGTTCCTGATTGATGAATCAAAGATATGGGTCACAGACAGTACTATGCATTGCAAACTACTGGAACGGTTGTTCAACTGGATGAGTGGTAGGAAATCAGTATGCCTGATCGAACGGTAGATGCGTGTAAACTGAAAATAGGGCAAAATGTGTCTCAGCAGACAGTCTGGACCTGTTTAGTCAAGAACTTACCCCCTGATATAACACCCGCATTTAGTTGAACTTCCTGTAAAAGTGAGCTGGTTGCAGCACACACATGTGCAATTACCCTAATTAACGTGTCAATAAACCCGCATCCAGCACAAACTGTGCACCGGTTACGTACCGCGCTCCATCGGAGACCAAATATAGAACCATGGCTGAAACGTCTTCGGGTTCAACCCAGGGTACCGGCAATAAATTACCCGCCGACCGTTCGGCAATCTCCTGAGTAGTCGTGCCTTCCAGGGCAGCCAGCCCGTCGTTCATGGGTGTATTGACGCCTGTTGGATGAATAGAATTGACTCGTATAGTATAGGGTGCCAGTTCAATAGCCCACGATTTGGTCAGGCCCACCAAACCCCACTTCGACGCGGCATAGTGACTCAGGCGGTTCATTCCCCGAAGCCCGGCAATGGATGAATTGTTGATAATAACGCCCGATTTCTGCTTCATCATGACCGGAATAACCCGCCTGGCTACCAACCAGGCGCCCTTCAAATTAATGTCGAGCATGGCATCCCATTCTTCCTCGGGCAATTCATGAACCAGTCCATAGGCGCAGATGCCCGCATTATTGAATAGAATATCAATCCGACCAAAGTTCGCCAGAGCGCCATCAACGGCTCGTGTTATATCGGCATCCCGCCGAACATCGCCCTGAGCGGTCAGGCACCAGGCACCGAGGGCTTCGATTTCCCGCTGTAGGGATTGCAGTTCACTTTCGGAGCCGAGTGTATAGCCCGGATACGATAGTGGTTTAGCCAAATCAAACGCCACAATATTGACTCCTTCTTTAGCTAAGGCCAAGGCTACGGCCCTACCCTGTCCATGTGCAGCGCCGGTAATAAAGGCTACTTTACCCTGTAGATCAGCCATTGGCTACGGTTGAATTTGCGGTTGTGTTAATGGAAGATAGGGATAGAGATACTCGTCAATAGTTACCTCCAATACGTTATTAAAAATATTTGTGGCAATCATTTGGCCAGCAAAAGCGACTAGTACAACAAGCTGCTGATCAGTGTATCGTTCGGCGATGGGTGCAAATAATTCATCGGGAACCTCACCTTTATTTTGAGCAATGGCACTGCCGAAGTCAATCAGAGTCTGCTCATACTCCGTTAGTTGAAGGTCTTCGGGGCGCTCACCGTTGTCAATAATAATTCGCCTGAAAAACGTAGTGCAAAGCGGGCAGTTGGCACCTTCCGAAATAGCATGAGCAAATAAATACGCCAGCCGATTCCCAACAATCTTTTTCACCTCTTCGTACAACGGATACCATTGCATATAAACCTGAAACGCCAGAACCGACCGGCCCAAGGTTGCTTTCATATTTGTGATGCGACTACCGGGGTAATCGGTAACGTGTGCCTCAAAAGCAGCCTGTACCTCAGGCGTCACTTCGTTGGCAGGAAGGGGGTTGATACGAGGCATAGGCAATAGAGAAGAACTAACTGGCCACTTTTTAAACTAAGTTACTTAGCGCTTTACCCCCAACCCCCTGAAGGGGGCTTAGGTTGAGAATAGTCAAGCAAAGCCCCCTTCAGGGGGGTTGGGGGTAAAGCACCCAAAGATCAATTTCTACGCTCTAATAAGATTGATGCGTTTCAGAAATGTGTAGACGTAGCAACCAGCGCAGATGCCAGCCAGGGATTCCAGCGAAGCGAAAACAACCAGTACACCGGTTAAAATCAGAGTATTGATACCCAGAAAATATAGCGTCAAAATGGTAGTTGAAAATACCAGACCGACACCAGCGGCAAACCGCTTGGGGGCCTGGTCAATAAGCTGAACGGGAAAATGTAATACGTTCACAACGCCATCGCTGAGCCGAGCCAACGGGCTAAATTGCCCATAATCGAAGGCTCTCAAGGCAAAATCGATGACGAGTAAAAGAGGCAGAAACCAATATGACGTGAATAGGTACGCAATACCAATCAGCAGGACAAAAAAGGCAACCGTCCGCACTTTGTTCTCATTCACTTTAACGCCATCAACGGGGCAATCCAGCGCCGATTGATTAAAAGCCGTTAATAGATTCAGGTTTCCCCGATTGCCTGATTTACTCATTTGATGGTTGATTTGGCTCGTTTATAACGTACTCAATCGCTCAGCAGCTTCGGCCAGAATGGTATCGTCTTTGGCGAAGCAGAACCGCAATATTTTATAATCGTTTTTCTGGTTGTAAAATACCGAAACCGGAATCGAGGCCACCCCAATTTCTTTTGTCAGCCGTACCGCCAAGTCATAGTCGGACTCGTCGGTGATGGCCGCATAGGAAACGGTCTGGAAGAAACTTCCTTCCGCCGGTTTAATCATAAACCGGGAACCGCGTAAACCATTCAGAAATAAGTCGCGCTTGCGTTGGTAAAAATCCGGTAACTGACGATAGTGTTCCGGTTCTTTCAGGTAATCGGCCAGTGCGTATTGAATCGGGGTAACGGTGCTGAATGTCAGGTATTGGTGAATTTTCCGAAACTCAACACTCAGTTCTTTCGGGGCCAGACAGTACCCAATTTTCCAGCCGGTAATGTGAAACGTTTTGCCGAATGAGCCGATCACAAATGTGCGTTCCTGCAAGACCGGATGCGTCATGAGCGAACGATGCTCCCGGCCATCGAACAGGATATGCTCGTAAACCTCATCGCTAACAATCCAGATGTCCCGGTCGTGCACAATATCAGCCAGTTGATTCAAGTCGTCAATCGTCCAGACGTGGCCGGTGGGGTTGTGGGGCGTGTTGACCAAAACCAATCGGGTTCGGTCGGTAATTTTCTCGCGAACTACCTGCCAGTCGATAGCGTAATCGGGCGGGGTTAACGTCACATAAACCGGAATGCCCCCATTGAGTTCAATAGCTGGAACATAGCTATCGTAGGCTGGCTCAAACACAATTACTTCATCATTAAGGCGTACCACCGCCGTAACAGCCGCGAAGATCGCTTCGGTCGCCCCCGATGTAACGGTTATTTCCGTATCAGGATCATAGGCCACGTTGTACTGGTCAACCGTTTTCTGGGCCAGGGCTTCCCGCAACGCTGGCACGCCCGTCATTGGTGCGTACTGATTAAATCCTTTCCGCAAATAATGCTCAACCCGGGCTACCAATTCAGGCGAACAGTCGAATCCCGGAAACCCCTGCGACAGGTTAATAGCGCCGGTTTCGGTCGCCAGTTTCGACATAACAGTAAAGATCGTTGTGCCTACGTTCGGCAGTTTCGATCCAAGTCCAGTCCCTGCTCTTTTACTTTTATCTATATTCATCGTTCACTAAAAAGCGCCATCGCACTGATCTGGAAACAGGTTCCTGAGCGAGACCTTATCAATATACGGCTCTAACTCATTTGTGTCGGCCAACATGCGTACCAACGTAACATCATATCGACGCTGACACACCCACATTTCTACAAAAAAAGTATTGACCGCATATAAATGCAGCCAAAATCCGGGTATCCGCCGGGCTTCAATTAACATACCCTGTTGCCAAACAAGATTTAACTGGTCCTGATACGGCAAGCTGTGAAAATAAGCCACCCCATATTGATTTTGTTCGCTCTGCATAAAATCAATCACCAACTCAGTGATCTCCGTACCGTTTCTCCCCGGCTGTTACCGCCAAAACCAGTTTGTTTTGTTTGGGTGGCAATGGACAAGTAGCAAAGGTTGTGAAAGCGCAGGGCGGATTGATGGCCTGATTGAAGTCGAGTGTTGTCGTACCATCCGGCCCGGCTTTTTCGGCGTACAAAAATCGGCCAGCTCCATAGGTTCCGTGCGTATTGGTCTGATCCCCAAATAAAATAAACAGCTTTGGACCTTCGCCTGCGGCATCTAAGCGATATGTTTTACCAGCTCGTTCAAAAACGAGTGTACCCGCCAGTGGATACTGAGACGTTAGCCCAAGCACATCTACAATAGGAATAGTTCTAGGCGACGATGGAGCTTCCAGCCGGGCTTTCACCCGCCAGGTTTCATCGACGGGATACCGTTCGATGCCATGAAACTCTTTCAATAATGGGCTGTCCAGATCACGCAACCGAACGCCATATTTGTCACCCCGCTTAATAACGAACCATCGCAGGGAGCCATTTGCCAATATCGTTGTTTTATGATCGGGCGCGAAAATAACCATCGGTTCGGTTACGGGGTTTCCATCGACGGAGACCGCAGCACCGGCGTTTGGCGCAAAGCGAACCTCGCCTTTTTCCAAATAGAGTAGTCCCAAATCAGCCGGTGCATTGGCTACCGGGAAAGCCAGATCGAAATCAGGTCCGCGACCAAGCGAGTTTTTCCCTTCGGAAAGCCAGTAGAGCCCGGCCAGATTCAGCCAGCCGTTTTCGCTTTTGAGGGAACTCACGCGGCTCTGATGCCACTCCTCAATATGAGCTTTGTAGGATGGCTCATCGGCATTTCGCCAGCCGACAGATGCAACCATCGCCAGAAGCCATAATCCAAAAAAGCATCGGGAATAAGCATTCAATGGCTCAATTGACGGATTAGTGTGTTTCATGATGCGTATTATTAAGGTTTCGAACAACGTTAGCGATCGCTTCCTGATCAAGGGTCCGGTCAAAATTTTCGTCCAGGAAATGATACGAGATTCGACGGTCGGCACCAATTACGTACAAAGCTGGCGTAAAGGCATCTTCCGAAATACCCGATATACGCTCCCATACAGGATCATCGTCACTATAGACGCCAAACCGTTGCGCCACTGTCGATTCGGCATCGTAAGCCACCCGAAAGTCCAACCCTCCCACCTGACGCGCCAATATGCTGGGCGATTCATTGGAAAACACGACTAATTCGGCATCGGCAACGAGTAAAGCCTGATGCAGCCGAACCAGTGAATTCAGATAAGGCCGGGCATAGCGCCCCCAGCACGGGCAATAAAAACTAACGACTAAAGGTCTGGCGCTGACCAAATCCAGTATGGATGTTCCTTGTTCGGATATCTTCTGTCCAAAAACCGACGCCCGCCAATCATTAGGCGCACCGGCAAGGCTGAAAAATGGGGCTAGGTCACCCGTTACTATCGGTTGAGCTTTAACCGTTTTGGCACGATCCAGGGTGCTAACTGACCGAATATCACCTAATTCATTTTCAAATTCAAGCGTCATAATTCGTGTTGTCTATATTTTTTAATCACCCGGATAAACCCCGACGTAAATGCAATGAAATTAACTGGTGCGCTGGCTATTAAGTAAATGGACAATGTGAAATGACCAATGGATAACAATACAACCTAATAACCAGTCTGTTTTCATTGTTAATTATTCATTTTACATTGTCCATTTACTTAACCTGCCACTACCGGACCATACACCAATTGAAAATAGCGTTTTTGGATACCGGAGAAATAAACCCAGAACGATAACCCACCGATGTAAGCCAGAATAATCAACATAGGGTAACCCAGCGTGGCATATAAAGCCAGCCACAGAATCGATACCCGGCCAATTTCGAGGTACAATACCCAACGGCGTTGTTCCAGTAAAGCGCCACAGTTTATTAATGTCAGTAGAATGAACGAAGCGGTCAGCAACTGAAGGTAAGCAGGCACATACTGTTCAACTAAAAGAAAAGCGAACAGAATCAGCAGTGTACCAGCAACTTGCCCCACGACGTAGCCCCGAAAACGACGGCTCTTGTTGTGCGCATCCGAACGACCAGCCGCATCGGCCGATAAAAATTGGCCTTCCAGTTCTTCACGAATAGTTGGGTCAACCGCATCAGGGCGACCAAACAGCAGGGCCATTTTCGTGCGCCAGTCGGTTGCCCGCCGAACAGCGACCAACAATTCGAGCAAGCCATGAAAATGCTGCCATAAAAAGCTGTGGCTGTCGAGTTGTTTCGTGAGTCCATATACGGCCTCCTCCTTCTCTTCAGCAAACGTGCCAAATAGTTTATCCCAAATGATAAACATGTCGCCGTAATTCTTGTCCAGATACTGCGGATTGCTGGCGTGATGCACCCGATGGTGCGAGGGCGTTACCATAATGTATTCGAGCCAGCCCAGTTTGCCAATTGTGCGCGTATGGATAAAAAATGGATACAGGCCATGAATCAGCAGTACGGTTGTAATCATGCCGGCCGGAAAACCAACGATAGGCAATATGGCCCAAAAACCAGTGCGCAGAACCGCTTGAAAAGCTGTAATACGGGCCGAAACAGTGTAGTTAAACTCTTCGCTCTGGTGATGAACGACATGAACTGCCCAGAACACATTGATTTCGTGCGCCACCCGATGATACCAGTACCAGACAAAATCGGTAGCGATCAACAACCCAATCCAACCCCAGGCGTTGGCTTTAATATCGAGTAGAGCAAAGTGCCGATGCAGGTACTCATAAAAAAAGTAGAACGCCCCAACGGTAAAGCTATCCAACAATCGCTCGGCAATACCAACGCTGATATTTGCCACCGAACTAGTAAATCGGAAATAGTTTTTCCGCTGCCATTTTGCCACGAGGTATTCCAGTCCTATGAAAAACAGGAGTAGCGGAACCGCAAAGGCAAGCCAGTTGAGATGCATATTATCGGTGAATTTTCTTTCCCAGAATATGGTAGAATGGCGTTTTGCTAGTTGCATTTTTGGGCTCATACTCACCCGTAACCAATGGAATGTACATCACCCGACGGCGGCTTTCGGCACCGATGTTAGGCGACTGTTCAACGCGGTGCCACAAACTGCCGTTGTGAATGGTCAGGTCGCCCGCTTCGATATCGAAGCCAACTTCGCGCGGGTCGGGGCGGTGGTCGATAAATTGCCGTTTCCGAAATAGGGTTAGTAACGTATTTTGTTTATGCGTGCCCGGTAAAACACGCAGTCCGCCGTTGCTCATCGGGCAATCGTCCAGGTGTAATCCTACATTAAGCATCGGCCGGATACGATGGCCCAAAAACAAGTCGCGAGGGCTATCGGTATGCCAGCCCATACGGGAAAAGTTGCTTTCGGGCGTTCGAACGTAATGATTTACGACCAGGCCATCTTTTTCCTCTTCGCCAATTCGCCCATTATAAGGCTGTAACAAAGCGGTTAACGCCTGAAGTCGCTCATCCTGCAAAAACTCCCGAAACACCGGACTGAACAGCGACGTGAAGGCAAACCGCTGAACAATAAGCTGTCCGTTTTCATCACGGCCGTATTTAATCGGTATGCCATTGATTTTATCTACTTTTTCGGCAATCCATCCCGCTTCAACGCGCTGTAGTTCGCGCAGAAAAAGCTGTATCACATCGCGATCAACAAAGTTCTTGATGTGCAGAAAACCATTTTTCTCAAAAAAGGCCGTTTCCTCAATGGTCAACAACGTTTGGACGGGAAGTACGGAAACCAGATTGTCAGATAGTGCTACCATTGGAGTATGAATTGACTAGTGGAAAAAATCCTTTTATCTATTTACTATACAGATTTAGTGTAGTATTAGTGATAATGAAAAGCAAACATTCGTTTGCCAGTAAAATTTGATTTTGTTATTGATCCGGCCTGTTTAGGAAAGCACAGGCACATGTAGGCGATTTAACAACAACGCATACCCATCGTCAATGACATGCGAACGGGCACGGACTGAGCGCTTGGGCGTTGATAAGCAGATGGTTGTCGGTCAAATTCCATAAAATGACGAGCTAATTGAAGATTACTCTCGTAGTTTGATAGGCAAAGGTGAATAGTGATTTCAATATTTCCAAATTTTTTTCTTCCAGCAAGGAATTTAAAAGTAGATACAGCCAAATATTTGCTTTGCTAATTTTTAATTAAAAGAAGAAAATTTTGTTTTATTTGAATAGTTAAACCTTAAGTTTAATAAATATCTTATAATGAAACACAATGTACGAACAAGGATAAGTGCCTGTCTTCTATTGGTTTGGGCCACTTTCCTCATTAGCCACGCCACACAGGCGCAGGACCACCGGATAACAGGACGCGTTTTGTCTGGCAAAGACCAGCAAGCCATTCCGGGAGTCAATATCTTGGTTAGAAATACTCAGTTGGGGACCACTACTGACGGAAACGGTAATTTCACGCTCAATGTACCAACCAATGCAACACTCGTATTCAGCGCTATTGGTTATGCCGGTAAAACGGTGGAGATTGGCAACCAGACCCAGTTGAGTGTTACGCTTCAGGAAGCCGAACAGAGCCTGGGCGAAGTCGTTGTAACGGCGCTGGGTATTAAGAAGGAAGCGAAACGGTTGGGGTATGCAACCGCCATTGTAAATCCCGAACAGGTTACAACAAACCGGACGGTTAACTTTATGAATGCCCTGCAAGGCAAAATTGCCGGGGTAAACATTAGCAGTTTGGGTACAGGAGCGGCCGGAACAAGTAAAATCCGGATTCGTGGGCAGTCGTCATTTTCGGGACAGAATAGCCCGCTCATCGTAGTAAACGGCGTACCAATCGACAATACCAACTTTGGCCAGAACAACGGGAACACTGGAAGTGATGCCTCGATTCAGAACCGGGGTTCTAACTATTCTGACGGTGGTGACGGACTCTCGTCTATAAACCCAGATGATATTGAAGGGATGACCGTATTGAAGGGCGGTACCGCTGCGGCCCTTTATGGCTCACGGGCAAAAGATGGCGTTATCATGATTACGACCAAAACCAAAGGCACAGGCCAAGGCATTGGCGTAACGTATAATAGTAACTACACGACCGACCATGCGTTGGATTACACGGATTACCAATACGAATACGGCCAGGGAGAATATGGCGTTCGGCCTACGGCACCTAACCCAACGACGGGCGTATGGAGTTTCGGGGAGAAATTTGCCGGGCAGACACAAGTGCTCTTCGGTGGCGTAACGGTGCCTTATACCCCCGTTCGTAACCACATTAATCAATTTTATCGGGAAGGATCAACCTGGACAAACTCTGTCTCCATTTCGACGGGTAACGAAAAAGGTGGTCTTAATCTGTCGATATCCAATCTGGATAATAAAGGTATTACACCCAATAACTCCTTTAATCGAAAGACGATTAACCTGGGATTCAGCTACAACCTTTCGCCTAGATTGTCGGTAACGGGGACGATGAACTACTCGAATGAGTTCAACAAAAACCCGCCCCAGATTGCCCAACAGGACAATAGTATGCCTACCGTCCTGTATACGCTGGCGAACTCAATGCCGCTAGACGTACTGGAAGCCAATCAAATAAACCCAGCGACTGGCAACGAGTTCATCTGGTCGCGGTTTATGAACCGGACGAATCCTTATTTTTCAATGAATTATAAATTTGAAAATATTCGTCGGGATCGTCTGTTTGGTAACTTATCAACCCGCTATAATGTAACCGACTGGCTCTATGTACAGGCCCGGGTTGGGCAGGATTACTGGTCACGCGATCAGGATTACAACTTCCCAACGGGTGCGGCCTCATTGGCTGCGGCTCCGGCGGGGTTTGTCAATGGTAACTACGTGCAGGAAACCCGTCGGTTCCGCGAGCTAAACACCGACTTCCTGATTGGGGCTAATCATAAATTTGGCGTCTTTGGCGTCGACATCACCGCTGGGGGCAACCAACTTTATCGCCGGAGTGATTTGAATAGTGTCCTGGGGACAGATTTCATTGTTCGCGGACTTTATACGGTTCAGAATTCGCGCCTTAAAGATCCGGTATATAGCCCTAGCGAGCGAAAAGTAAACTCGCTGTATGCGGCCGCCGAATTTTCATTTAAAGATTTTATTTACCTGAATGCAACCGTCCGGAACGACTGGTTCTCGACGCTGGCACCAGCCAATCGCAGCATTCTGTACCCTTCCTTAACGGGTAGCTTCGTGTTTTCGCAAGCCTTCAATAACTTACCCGGCTGGCTGAATTTCGGAAAACTCCGGGCAGCTTATGCTGAGGTTGGTAGCGATGGCGATGTGGGCCCTTACTCGAATGGCCTGTTTTATGGCACCAACGCCAGTTTGTTTCCGAACCCAAGCGGGGTAGGGCAACCAGTGGGTAACATCACCTCAAATACCGTTCCGAGTGCAAACCTAAAACCAAGCCGGACCGCCGAAACCGAGTTAGGACTGGAATTAAAACTGTTTAACAATCGGGTTGGGGTCGATCTGGCCGTTTATCGAAAAGTAACGAGCGATCAGATCGTGGCCGCTCAGTCATCCGACGCATCGGGCTACACAAATGTCCTGATCAATAATGGTAAAAGCCAAAACCAGGGTATCGAGTTATTGATCAATCTATCGCCCATTCGGACGAAAAATTTCTTCTGGGATATAACGCTGAACGGCGCCTATAACAAAACAAAATTGCTCAAACTACTAACCGAAGTCCCCGGCGAACAAATTGTGGTGGGTACGGGCGTTTATGTTGGTGATTTGCGCCAGGTTGTTGGCGAAGAGTTAGGCCAACTATACTCTTACGGGTATCAACGAGATACGCAGGGGCGTATTGTTCACGGAAGCGATGGCTTACCCAACCGCACAGCAGCACCAATTTCGTTTGGTTCGGCACTGCCTAAGTTTACGGGTGGCATTACCAATACATTCAATTATAAAGGCATCAATTTCTCGTTCCTGATCGACTTTAAACTGGGCGGCAAAATGATTTCGGGAACCAACCTGAATGCGTTCCGTCATGGACTGCAAAAAGAAACGCTGATCGGTCGTGGTGACCCCGACAACAAAATGGTGGGTGCTGGCGTAAATGCCAACGGCGAAGCCAATACTGTACGGGCCTTTGTGCAGGATTACTACTCGGTAGGTCGCTCCAAAGCACTTGGCGAGCAGGTTGTTTATGACGCTGGTTTATGGAAACTTCGTCAGATCAGTTTGGGCTATGACTTCACCAAGTTCCTACCCAAAAGTCTATTCATCAAAGGCATACGCTTTAGTGCAGTAGCCAACAATGTGGCCATTATTAAGAAGTGGGTACCCAACATCGACCCCGAGCAATTCGGTTTCAGCTCCGACAATCTAATCGGATTGGAGTCAACGGGTTTACCAACTACACGCAGCATTGGCTTCAACCTGAACGTTAAATTTTAACCCAAACCTATAAGACGGGCTTTTAAAACCGCAACGGTTGCCCAGTCACAGGTTTTGATACTAGAAATTATTCTCATGAAAAAAATAAGTCTTACTATTGGTCTTTTCGCTCTGGCCGGCTGGCTGAGCAGTTGCGAAAAAGGGTTCGACCAGCTTAATGTAAACCCGGCAGCGGCTACCGCTATCAACCCCGTTTATACGTTTAACAATGCCATTGTCAACAGCTCTTTCCCGGCATCGATCCTCATTTTTGAGGAAGCCATTGTAGAACAGATGTTTTCGCCCAACTCCGGCATTACACAGGGCGGGAATTTTAATGTCGACAATCGTGGCGTATCTGGTGTCAATGCGGCCATCTGGCAACGCTTTTACCGGGACAATCTGCGCTATCTGGTCGATGGAATAGCAAAAACCAAAAGCGATGCGAGCCGCACCAATCTCTATAACATGATGCGGATTTTGAAGGCGCATACAGCTATGGTTCTTACGGACACGTATGGCGATGTTCCTTACACCGAAGCCGGGCTTGGTTATCTGGGTACGAATGTGTTGCCAAAATACGATACACAGGAAAGCATCTATACCGATGTAATTAAGGAGCTCACCGAAGCAACCGCCGGGTTAGACGCCACCAAAACCATCGAAGCCGGAGACATTATGTTTGGGGGCGACGTTGCCAAATGGAGAAAAACGGGTTATTCGCTCTTGCTCCGGGCCGGTATGCGCCTATCGAAAGTCAACCCAACGCTGGCCCAATCGACAGTACAAAAGGCCGTAGCGGGCGGGGTGATGCAGTCAAATGCCGACAACTTTGCCGTTCGGCACAATGCAAACTTCACTAACTCAGTAGGGGCTACGCTCAACTCGACCGAAGCAGCCAACTATTACCTGACGGCTAATTTTGTGACCTACCTGAAGTCAACCGCCGATCCTCGACTGGCGTCGATTGCCGTACGTTATGTGGGCGCCAAA
Source organism: Spirosoma sp. (assembly GCA_964263725.1). Lineage (GTDB taxonomy): Bacteria > Bacteroidota > Bacteroidia > Cytophagales > Spirosomataceae > Spirosoma. Next base: position 669 of record CAXVWN010000456.1, on the reverse strand, counting down.
AGTGGTGCTGAACAACTACCTGCCAGAGCGAACCGCACCGCAGAGGTACAAATTGGCATGCCACTCGGTTTCGATAATGGTACGATTGGCGCCAGGGCGACGGCCGATGGACTGGCTAGTTTCTACGATTACTCGCAATTGGACCGAACCCGGATGGGTAGTCAGTTTGCCCCCTGTTTTCTGGTAACGTATGCGCAAACACAGCTTTTACTGGCCGAAGCCGCTCAACGTACCTGGACGACGGGCAATGCCGCCGATTTCTACAATGCGGGTGTAACCGCCCACATGAAGCAACTGGGCGACTACGATGCCAGCTCGCTGGTATCTGATGCCAACATTGCGGCTTATTTGGCCAAGAACCCATATGTTGCGGCTAAAGGTCTGGAACTGATCAATACTCAATATTGGATTGCTTCTTTCCTGAACGGACCCGAAGTGTTCGCTAACTTCCGACGGAGTGGATTTCCGATCCTGACCCCAAATCCATACCCAGGTAAGGAAATCAAAGGCAATTTTATCAATCGCTTATCCTACCCCGATTCCGAGCAGTCGGTGAATACGGTCAAACGGCAGGAGGCCGTTACCCGGCAAGGCCCCGATAATCTGGACACCCACGTTTGGTGGGATAAACAGTAAGTTATTTCTTTCTATTCCACATAAACAAGCCCG
>CAXVWN010000455.1:0-5239 GCA_964263725.1 Spirosoma sp. | reverse complement strand
TTCCTGCGTCAGCATGACAAGAAATAGTCTAACCTATTTTCATTAAGCTACTTATAATAATCACAAGCTCACCGCTTGCTTCCCTCCTTTTAGCGCCATCGTTTTTCCTTTCCAACGCAACGTGCCGGTCAGGTTAGCGGGGAGTGTTACAGTACCGGTCAAGCCACCTGTTGGGGTTTTCTGAAACTGCACGGCAATCTCGCCCAACGGATGGGGCATCTTTCCATCTACAGTGGTTAGGTCGCCCAGATACGGTTCGATACGTACGGCCCGAAAACCGGGTTCGCCGGGTCGAATACCGCACGTGGTGGACAGAAATTCGTACAGAGGTGACGCACTCCAGGCGTGGCAATCTGAACGGGTTGGCTCGGGGTTTTCGGCGAAAGTTGTCAGTCCCATAGCCAGCATATCGCGCCAGGGTTTCAGTTGAGCCACAAGCTGATCGCCAAGGCCGGTTTTTTTCATGGCCTCAAACAGATAGAACTTGAAGTAAAATGTCGCTTGCGTTAGGGAGGTGTCAACCATTGTTTTCTGTAACAAAGCGGCTTGTTCGGCGGCAGGAACAGCATCGGTTAGTACGGCCAGAATGTTAGCATGCTGACTGAACGTATTTTTGTCTGGTGTGTCGGCAAAGAGCCCGCGCCCGGCATCCCAGCATTGCGCATAAACCGCTTTGTTTAATCGCCGGGCGAGATCACGGTAATGTTCGGCCTGTTCGTTTTTTCCATAATGTGCCAACAAATCACCGGCCCGAAAATACGTGTAGGCCTGTTGCAATGACAGAATGCTCGACCCTCCTTTTCGCGCACCCGCCGGAACACCTCCGGCCGTTTCATCTTTCGCATTTTGCCACTTCGACCAATCCACAAAATTCCACCATTCCAGCGGTCCGTTCAGGCCGGTTTTGGCAATGCGTTGCTCGTGCCAGTTCAGTACGCTAACGATACCGGGCAGCATGGATTTCACAAACGCATCATCCTGCCGATTCATCCAGTAATCGTGAATCATACAAACCCAAAAGAGTGAAAACGTTGGAATAACCTGAAAATCAGCCGATGGGTAGCGACTTTGCGTTAGTCCATCGTTGAACCGGCTGTGGTCATAATCCATAATGGCTTTGCGCATAAGCCGGTCGTCGCCCGCCACGTAAAGCGAAATCATGGACTGAATACGCGTATCGCCCGTGTATTGAAGCTGCTCGTAATAGGGGCAATCATAATAGGTTTCGCCCGCACAAAGCCGGGCTGTTCGCCAGCCAACATTCCAGATCGCTTTTAAAGTTGTATCGTTAGCAGCAAATTGGGCTTTTTCCTGAAACGGGTAGCCGGTAAACTGGCCAACCAAATCATCCAGAACCAGGGCTTCATCTTTGGTTTCAACGGTCAATTGCAAATACCGATAGGTGCGAAACCAGAGCGGCCGAAACGTTCGCTTACTGCTTCCATCTGCCACAAACTGATCTTCGAAACCCAGTAGCGTTCGTCCCTGAATCTCATTCCGGTTGCCTTTCTGGTTTTTAGCATCGACCAGCGCTTCAGCATAACCCAACGTCACCACGGCGCCTTTGCCCTGACTAACAGTCAATTCAGGATAGGCGTTGGTAAGGTGGGCCTGATCGAGCAGAAACACAGCTTTGGTATTGGCCGGAACGGTCGTGGGCGATTTCCCTTGCAGAAAAGCATTGTCCATTTTCCCATTTTCACTCCGCCGAACGCTTGCCAGCCGAACAGTTCCTTCTTCCATCATTGGAATGGTACGCGGCACTAATCCCCAATTACCGTCGGTTCCGAAACCACGGGGTTTTGTCACAAAGCCAAATGGCTTTGCCGCAACCCAGGCTTTATCGTCGTAATTGGGTTGTTCCCAGCCCCAGGGATATTGAGCCGCATCGACCCGGTCACCATCGCCCGCAACGATGTATGTTTTGAGTTTCGGAATATCGTTTTTGATGGGCGAATAGGCCGGGTTACGGAAAACTTTCCAACTGGCATCGGTATTGGCTATTTTTTCGGCTTCCCCATTGCCCTGTACCAGAAAACCAAGTTGATAACTCATCTGCGCGAAAGGCGCGCCATCGCCCATGTACCATACCTGCGCGGCCAGCACATTGCGGCCCGCCTGTAAATACGGCGCCAGATCGAGGGTTTCGTAGTTCCAGTTTTGCGTATCGCTCCGGGCTGGTCCCATCGCCACCGACTTTCCATTGACGAACAACCGATAGCGGTTATCGGCCGAAATATGAATCACAAACCGGGCTGGCTTTTGCAGCAAATCAATGGCTTTACGGAAGTGATAAACACCATATTGCCGGGCCGAAGCGGTTGGCGATAAAATCCAGCGGGCAGGCCAGTATTGGTTCGTCCAGTCGGGCGTGGGTGTTTGCGCAAAACTGGCCGATTGTATTGATAGAAATAGAGCAAAAAAAAGCAGGACCTGTTTCATAGCGGCAGAATAGTAGGCAAGATAAGGGACATTTTTACTGTACTTACTGATTATCGTCATCCCGTTGTACTTTCGCAGTAGATTTCCTAACTCTGGTAACCGCATGTATTTTCTTGGATTCGACCTCGGCAGTTCGTCCGTCAAAGCGTGTTTAGTTGATGCCGATAGCGGCAAAGTTATTGCTTCGGCCTTTTTTCCGGAAACGGAAATGATCATTGAATCTCCCCAAACTGGTTTCGCCGAACAGCAGCCGGAGAACTGGTGGAAAAATGCCTGTCTGTCGAGCAAAGCTATCATGGCACAGGCTAATATACGACCTGAGGAGGTAAAGGCCATCGGCATTTCCTATCAAATGCACGGTTTGGTGGTGGTCGATAAAGCGTTCAACGTCTTGCGCCCGTCAATTATCTGGTGCGATAGCCGGGCCGTTCCGTATGGTAATCAGGCTTTCGACGCGCTTGGTCATGACCGTACGTTGCATCATTTACTTAACTCACCGGGTAATTTTACAGCCGCGAAACTTGCTTGGGTTAAAGCCAATGAGCCTGACATTTACGCACAGGTGGACAAGTTCATGCTTCCCGGCGATTACCTGGCCGCTCGCATGACGGGCGAGATTGTAACAACAGCATCGGGTTTGTCGGAAGGTGCTTTTTGGGATTTTCAGACGAATCAGCCCGCTCAATTTCTGCTCGATTACTTTGGTTTTGACTCGTCATTGATCCCTACGATCAAACCAACGTTTGCGCCACAAGGCGAACTAACCGCGTCGGCCGCTGCCGAATTAGGGCTGTCAACCGGAACACCCGTAACCTACCGGGCGGGCGATCAGCCCAACAATGCACTGTCGCTCAACGTGCTGGAACCGGGTCAGATTGCCGCTACGGCCGGAACATCGGGTGTGGTGTATGGCGTCAGCGATCAGGCCAGCTACGACCCAAAATCACGGGTCAATACATTCTTACACGTTAGCCATACGACCGAAGCGCCACGTTACGGCGTTCTTTTGTGCGTAAACGGCACGGGCATTTTAAATAGCTGGCTTCGGAATCAGGTACTTCGCCGGTCTATTAGTTATCCCGAAATGAACGTACTGGCGCACGAAGCGCCTATTGGTGCCGACGGTCTGGTGTGTCTTCCCTTCGGTAACGGTGCCGAACGCATGCTCGAAAACGCCGATTTAGGGGCGTCATTTCACGGTCTGCAACTAACGCGTCATGGCTTACCGCATATGATTCGGGCCGCCCAGGAGGGCATCGTATTTGCACTTTATTATGGCATTCAGATTATGGAAACTATCGGTGTGGGTGTGCAAACAATCCGGGCGGGCGAAGCGAACATGTTTCTGAGTCCTCTCTTCCGCGATACATTGGCCAATTTAACCAGTGCCGCCATTGAACTCTACAACACCGATGGCGCACAGGGAGCCGCGCGCGGGGCCGGACTGGGGCTGGGCTACTACAAAAATGCACAGGAAGCCTTCACCGGACTTCATGTAACGAAAACAATTGAACCCGACATGCGGGCGCAACAAGCCTATCGGGATGCCTACGAACGGTGGTTATTGCTACTGAAAGCCAGTTCTAAATCGTAGAAGTCGCGATTGAATTGCTATCTTTGTGTATTACTTCGATTTAGCCGTTCCCCGCTATGAAATTTGGCGTTGTTGTTTTTCCCGGCTCTAACTGCGATCAGGATGCAGTAGACGCACTGGAACTGATGGACCAGGAGGTCGTTAAACTCTGGCATAAAGATCATGATCTGCAAGGCTGCGATTTTATTATCCTGCCCGGCGGCTTCTCCTACGGCGACTACCTCCGTACGGGCGCGGTAGCTCGCTTTTCGCCCATCATGAACGAGGTTATTGCTCACGCCAACCGGGGCGGTTACCTGATGGGTATTTGCAACGGTTTCCAGATTCTGGCCGAAGCTCGTCTGGTGCCGGGTGTTCTGCTTCAGAATAGCAGTCAGAAATATGTTTGCAAAAACATTTATCTGAAGCATGAATCGACCGATGCTTTACTAACGGCAGGATTGGATCAGGCAGCCTATAAAATACCCATTGCCCACGGCGACGGTCGGTATTTTGCCGATGCTGATACGCTGAAAGCCTTGAACGACAATAACCAGGTTCTGTTTCGGTATTGTGATGAAAACGGAATCGTTACAGACGCGTCGAATCCTAACGGTAGCTTGGAAAATATTGCGGGCGTGGCCAACAAAAGCAAAAATGTGTTCGGTATGATGCCGCACCCGGAGCGAGCCACAGATCCCATCCTTGGCAATACCAGCGGGCGACTGATTCTGGACCAGATTTTGAAGGCTGTTCTGGTATAACGTCTGCAAAAACAATAAACTTACACATAAAAAGAGTCCCCGATGACTGGTTAGTCATCGGGGACTCTTTTTATGTGTCTAATTAAATATCAGCAATTTTCGATCTGTTAAATATCCGGCAGCGCTTCGAGTTTCTACGCTTCCACATCAACCGGCATCGAATTCAGGGATTAGCGTTGGGATTGGTAAAGATTGCCCACACAACTTAAAATTCACTTACAGTCTATAAACTAACCTCAAGCTTCCTCCGTCTGCAACTGTTTTTCGTACAGCTCACGGTAGGCGCCGTTTTTGGCTAGTAGTTCCTGTTGTGTGCCTTCTTCAATGATTTCGCCCTCATCGACCATGATGATATAATCGGCCAGTTTCGCAGAGGAAACCCGGTGCGAAATGACGACCGATGTGCGGGCTGCCATGATGCGCTGGAGGTTGTTCAGAATAATGTTTTCGGTGTTCGTAT
>CAXVWN010000454.1:0-3428 GCA_964263725.1 Spirosoma sp. | reverse complement strand
GAACGAGATTCGTTACGGGCTCAATTTCGGCGCAGTCGCCGGGGTACATTTCAGCCGTTAAGCAAACAGGGCTCCTTTATCTTCCCTGGTCTCGACGGTGGTGCCGAATGGGGTGGTGCCGCCACTGACCCTGCCGGCATTATGTATGTCAATGCTAATGAAGCCGCCTGGCTCATCGCCTTAAACAAAGCTCCTCAGCAGGATGAATTGGCCCATCTTAGCCCCGGGAAACGGCTTTACACAGTTAACTGCATCGGCTGCCACGGCCCGGAACTCAAAGGCAGTGTCGCCAGCGGATATCCTTCATTAGTCAATATTGGTCAACGACATGACCGAACTTATGTAACAAAAATTATCAGTCAGGGCAAAGGAATGATGCCGGGATTCACTCAACTGACGGCATCCGAGAAACAGGCTTTGGTAGGCTTTCTATTCGATGACGAAAAGATAGAAGCTTCTGGCTCGGTATCGAAAGGCAGCAAAAATCCTTATATGCCCTATAAGATTTCGGGATACACTAAATTCACAGACAGCAAGGGCCTGTCGGGTATTTCCCCGCCCTGGGGAACGCTCAATGCTATCGACCTGAATACGGGGAAGTATCTGTGGAAAATTCCGCTCGGTGAAGAACCTGAACTGGCAACAAAAGGTATTCGCAATACTGGTAGCGAGAACTATGGTGGTCCAGTCGTAACGGCTAGCGGGTTGTTGTTTATTGCCGCGACGAAAGACGAAAAATTCCGGGCATTTGATAAGAAAACGGGCAAATTGATTTGGGAAACGACGCTGCCCGCAGCCGGTTTTGCAACTCCAGCAACCTATCAGGTTGGCGGCAAACAGTATGTTGTTATTGCCTGTGGCGGAGCAAAATTGGGCGCAAAAAAAGGAAACCAATACGTAGCCTTCGCACTACCATCTAACTGATTTCACTAGAACGCGGATTGTTATGATCAGTGTAATTAGTCTATGGTTTTCGAGATCATATCAACTCTCAAAAATCATAACAATCCGCATTCTATTGTAACCGTACAAACCATGAAAAATCTATTTTATATCGGCATTGCCGGGTTGTTATTATTTGAAATAGCGAACGTCTATTTTATCATGCCCATGCCCGGTAGCCAGCGAATGAACAGCCTCGATCTGGCTTATTTTTTATATTCCTGGCGCTGGGTATTTCGGATCATTTTCGGGGTGATAATCATTACGGGCATAGTACCGGCGATCAAACGATCAAAATGGGGAGCTTTAGTGGCCTTGATACTCGTAGCGGGCGTTGGCTATGCGTTTAATTTCCGAATGGCTGCCGACCATATGTTTTATCAGCCGGGAAATGTGCAACTTAAAGCGGGCAGTCAAAACACGATTAAACCAGACCGGGAAATTTTAGGAATTGAGGTAAACGGACAGGCCAAGGCTTACCCAATCCAATTCATTGGCTATCATCACCAGGTGTTAGATACTATTGGCGGTCAGGCTGTTATGGTAACTTACTGCACCGTTTGCCGCACAGGGCGGGTATTCAAACCTGTTGTAAAGGGGAAGCCAGAGACATTCAGGTTGGTAGGCATGGACCATTTCAATGCCATGTTTGAAGATGCAACGACCGGCAGTTGGTGGCGGCAAGCTAATGGAGAAGCCATTTCGGGGAAATTAAAAGGCGACACGCTGCCCGAAGTATTCAGCGAGCAGATGACGCTGAAGCAGTGGCTGGCCTTACATCCCAACAGTCTCGTTATGCAACCCGATACGACATTCAAGGAGCAATATGCTAAGATGTCTAACTATGAACGCGGCAAAGGCGGTAGCGACCTTACCAAGATGGATAGCCTGTCGTGGCATGACAAATCGTGGGTTGTGGGCTTAACGGTCGGTGATAAAACCAATCCAGGCGGTTCCAATCCAAGCCAGAACAAAGCGTACGATTGGAACCGCCTGAAACGAGAGCGCCTGATTCACGATCAGCTTGGTAACCATCCCGTTTTACTAGTACTGGCTAAGGACAACCGTTCTTTTTTCGCCTTCGAACGCCTTACATCTACGGACCGGTTTGTTTTGCGAAATGACACGCTGATAACGGGCAACCACCTGTACTCACTGGCGGGACGCTCGTTGAATTCCGGGCCTAATCTGGTCCGGGTTCCGGCACATCAGGAATTCTGGCATAGCTGGCAGACGTTTCATCCCGGAACCGCACGGTACTAATTTCAAACCTGGAAGGTAGGAAAAGTCTTCTACGTTTGAAACGTACTTATTTCGACCTAATGATTTTCCGGTATCTTCTCTTATTTGTTCTTCTTTCAACCGCCAGCTTTGGTCAACAAAACCGAATTATTGATCGTAACGCCATTGGCTGGTACGTCTATAATGGCGACCACAAACTAAGTAAACGGTGGGTGTTGCATACAGAATATCAGTGGCGACGCGTGGAACTGATTCGCTCCTGGCAACAATCGCTGGCCAGGATTGGACTCGGCTACAAACTAACTGACAAAGTAAAGCTGGGTAGCGGGTATACCTTTTTCACAACATTTCCTTATGGCGATTACCCCGTTGCTGATGCGGGTGTGCCAACCATCGAAAGTCGGACTCACGAAGACATTCAGATTAGCGATAAAGTAGGCATTGTAAAACTAAGCCATCGCTTTCGGCTCGAACAGCGGTGGCTTGGGCTGGGAGCTGATACAAATCCGCGCCAGATCGAGGGTTGGGAATACCAGAATCGGGCACGCTATCAGATTTCGGGCACCGTTCCCCTGAAAGGCGTTACTATTGACAACGGCGAATGGTATATCAATTTCTTCGACGAATTATTTATTGGTTTTGGTCGAAACGTTGAGCAAAACATTTTTAATCAGAACCGCATTTCCGGTGGTTTGGGCTATCAGATTCAGGATACGTTCAAAATCGAATTAAACTACCTCAACCAGATTTCTCAACATCCAAAAATTGATCCAATTACGAACAAACCTGTTTTTGAAATCAACAACGGATTCCGGCTGAACATAAAATATGATCTTGATTTTAGCGGTCAGTGAAGCATTATTATGGTTCAGCACATTGGTCTTAATTACTCAAATTCGATTACATCTCCCTGAAGATAAGCGACTTAATTTCCTTGAATCAAAAGTGGCCATACCAAAAGCGCATTCCTTTGATATGGCCACTTCTGGCAATACGACAATAACCTTATTTTGTCAATTTGTAGAAGTGCGTGATTAACCCACCGGCAGTCACTGAGTTGATTTGAGCTGCCTTGCTGGTTGCGGGGTCGTAGTTATAAATACCATTCAATTTTTGATCGGTGTTATAAACGGGCATGTAGATTTTGCCGTCATATTTGTCGGTTAGTGGATACGCGTAACCGGCTGTCAGGGGTAAGTCCTGAATAAACGTAGCCGTTTTTGCATTCAGGTCTAACCTGGCCC
>CAXVWN010000453.1:0-6624 GCA_964263725.1 Spirosoma sp. | reverse complement strand
GACGTTAACAAACAACTGATGGGCACCATTTCGTCGGATTTTGTAAAAGTGGCAGACCAGTTAAAAGATGCCTCCTATCAGATCAGAAAACGCGGCTTTTCGGAGTACCCCGTGTTTGTCGCTTCGCGTCGTGATGTGCCCGTGGGGCAACTGCTCATTGCGGTTGACGACCTGGGTAACATTTGGAATTACAAAGCCTCGTTTGTCGATGAGTTTATTCAACGCGAATTGATTGGTCCGGATTCGATTGAGCTATGGAAGGAGAATTATAAGAAACCCGATGAATATTGCTGCCTGTTTGTTATACACGGCGATTTTACCGGCTTTGTCTACATCCCGTATCCGGAAGATTAAGTACCATTTTTATACGTTTACTGAAAGCCGGATCAACTCGATCCGGCTTTCGTTTTTGTCATGAGTTTGAGCAAAATGACGTAGGAAAAGCTTGGCGATACATATGTCGAAAATTACCTCTTATCACCCGTCTTATTTGCCCCTCTCAATGATACTTTTTCAGGAAATGGCTGTTCTGGCGAAAGCGCTATAAAATTTACCTTTTTCTGGTTGCTTATGCTAGGCATAAACGTCTAAAAACTTAGCCTAAAAGGGCCATAAAACCAACTTAGAGCCATTAACTAATCTACCGGTTGACGATTCCGTATTTTTTTTGTATTTTAAGCAAATCTTAGAAAATTGGGGTAGGAAACGATGAATTATTTTTGTATTTTTACAATCTGTTAGATACCTATAATGGGGTTATTTTTTAGACCCAAAACAACAATTTTCTGACACGCTCCCATTCTGATATGACCAACGAAATAATAGACGAATACGCTCCAGTTGAAACCGCATTAAGCGACTACGGTGCTGATAACATCCAGGTATTAGAAGGTCTGGAAGCGGTTCGCAAACGTCCATCCATGTATATTGGCGACGTGGGAACGCGCGGCCTGCACCACCTGATTTGGGAAGTCGTCGATAACTCGATCGACGAAGCTATGGCGGGCTACTGCGACAAAATTATTGTAGCCATCAATCCAGACAATTCCGTTACCGTTCAGGACAATGGTCGGGGTATTCCAACGGGCATTAATACCAAAATGGGTATTTCCGCTCTTCAGGTTGCCATGACCATATTGCACGCGGGTGGTAAATTCGACAAAGACACCTATAAAGTTTCCGGTGGTTTGCATGGCGTGGGGGTATCCTGCGTAAATGCACTCTCGACCGACGTTCGCGTGGAAGTTCACCGCGAAGGCAAAATCTTTGAACAGGCGTATAAAATTGGTATTCCTCAGTACGACGTTCGTATTATTGGTGAAGCCACCGATACGGGTACCACTACGCATTTCAAACCGGATGACAGTATATTCACCGATACCGTTTACAAATATGACACCGTAGCCGGTCGTCTGCGCGAGTTGGCTTATTTGAATAAAGGCATCCACGTTTTCCTGAAAGATCTGCGGGAACTGGACGAAAACGGTGAACCCTTACGTCAGGACGACTTCTTTTCGGAAGGTGGTCTGGTGGAATTCGTTCAGTATCTGGACCAAACACGTCCGGCACTTGATGGCATGACGCCCGTTTACATGGAAAGCACTAAAGGGTCTACCCCTGTGCAGGTCGCTTTGGTGTACAACTACGAGGCTGGCGAAAACGTCCTGTCGTACGTCAACAACATCAACACTCACGAGGGCGGTACGCACGTGCAGGGTTTCCGCTCGGCGCTAACGCGGGTTTTGAAAAACTATGCCGATAAGAACCCCGGTGTATTGCCTAAGAATTCGGGTAAGGTAACGTTTAGTGGGGAGGATTTCCGGAAGGGCCTGACCGCCGTTATTTCGGTGAAGGTTCAGGAACCCCAGTTTGAAGGTCAGACCAAAACCAAGTTAGGTAACCAGGACGTGGTAAGTGCGGTGAGCCAGGCAATGGCCGACCTGCTGGAAACGTGGCTGGAAGAAAACCCGAATACAGCGAAGGGTATCGTTAAGAAAGTGCTTGTATCAGCGCAGGCGCGGATTGCCGCCGATCTGGCCTACAAGCGCATCATGACCGAACGCAAGGACTTTATGGGTGGCATGGGTCTGCCCGGTAAACTTGCTGACTGCTCTGATACCGATCCGGAAAAATGTGAATTATACCTTGTAGAGGGTGACTCGGCTGGTGGAACGGCTAAACAAGGGCGTAACCGGGCATTTCAGGCCATTTTACCGTTACGTGGTAAAATCCTGAACGTGGAGAAAGCCATGGAGCACCGAATTTACGAAAACGAAGAAATAAAAAATATCTGGACCGCTCTGGGCATACGGCTCGAAAAGAAAGATGATGAAACGGTGATGAACCTGGATAAACTCCGGTATCACAAGATTATCATCATGACCGATGCCGACGTGGACGGTAGCCACATCCGTACGTTGATTCTAACGCTGTTCTACCGCAACATGAAGGCGTTGATCGACAATGGTTATATTTATATCGCTCAACCCCCGCTCTATCTCGTTAAGAAGGGCAAGGAAGAACGATATTGCTGGACAGAAGCACAACGCGAAGTCGCGGTAAAAGAACTGGCAGGTTCAGGCAAGGAAGAAAATGTGGGTGTTCAACGTTACAAGGGTTTGGGCGAAATGAACGCCGAACAGCTCTGGAGCACCACCATGAACCCCGATACCCGAACGCTGAAAATTGTAACGGTTGAGTCAGCGGCCGATGCCGACCATGTCTTTTCTACCCTGATGGGTGATGAAGTAGCCCCAAGGCGTGAGTTTATCGAACGAAACGCCAAATATGCCCGAGTGGATGTTTAACCGAATGATAACATAAAGCGGGCTTTTTAGTCCGCTTTTTTGTTGTACTTCACAGTTTTAAAGAGTATGCGTTATTCCCTAAACTCAAACCGCACGATATTGGGTAACCTGGTTTCCCGTTTTACACACCGACAGGCCAACGCGCCTGCTCAAGGAACAGACAAAATGGCAAAGGTTAGCGAAAAAGTTAGCAGTGTCATTGATCAGAGCAATTACCTAAGCCGCGATTTAAGCTGGCTTAAATTCAATGAACGTGTTCTGGATCAGGCCCGGAGTAAACAGCCCCCGCTGGAAAACCGTACACTTATGGAACGGCTCAAGTTCCTGGCGATTTCGGCCTCCAACATGGACGAGTTCTTTATGATCCGTGTGGGGAGCCTGTACAACTATCTGGACTATCATAAACAGCGAATTGACTACTCGGGATTGCGCGAAGTACCGTTCCGTAAGGCATTATATACGGCATCTCACCAATTTTTTCAGGATCAGCAAGCTGTTTTTGCCGAACAGCTATTGCCACTTTTTGCCGAAAATGGGCTTCAATTGGTAAAGTATGCAGACTTGGCAGCCGAAGAGCAGGAAGAAGCAACCAACTACTTCGACCGGGCCATTTATCCAACACTAACCCCGATGTTGTATGACTATACGCATACCTTTCCGGTGCTGTTGGCTAAAGTGCTCATTTTCGGAGTTGTCACGCAAAACACCGATGGACACGAACTGGTAAGTTTACGCTCCGAAGATGAAGACGACCGCCAACGGCTTTCGTTTGTCCAGATTCCGGCTAACCTTCCCCGCTTTATATCGTTCGAACGCGAAGACACGATGGTCTTTATTTCCATTGAAGAAATCGTCCGTCAGAACATTAAGAAACTTTACCGGAATGTCGAAATTCTGGCCGTAAATCTATTTCGCATCACGCGCAATGGCGATTTTACGCTCGATGAGAACGACGACGACGAAGTGGATTTCATTGATGAAGTTCGGCAAAAAATTAAAAATCGACGTCTGGGTCGCGTTACACGAGTTGAAATTGAAACCGAAACCAGCGGAGTCGATTCAGCATCCAGAGTGAGTTCACCGTGGATGCTGAACCTGCTGAAAAAACGTTGGGAAATTGATGATTTAAATATTTTCGAATCGCACACATTGCTCGACTTTTCGGCCTTGTGGCAAATCATTGGCAACCCGGAGTTTAAGGACGACATGCCCCTACCCCATGCCCCGGTTCCTCCGCTGGGGTTAGGTCGTGACAAGACAGACGATATTTTCGAGTTGATTAAACAGCGCGATTTGCTGTTGCATCATCCTTACAACAATTTCGAGCCGGTGCTTCAATTGCTGGAGCAAGCGGCTGAAGATCCTAACGTACTGGCGATAAAGATTACCGTATACCGGCTAGCCAAACGGTCGCGCATCACCGAAGCGTTGTTGAAAGCAGCCGAAAATGGTAAGCATGTATCGGTATTATTCGAAGTAAAAGCGCGTTTCGACGAAGAGAATAACATCCGGGAAGCGCAACGATTACAGAAAGCTGGTTGCTTCGTTATCTACGGCATCAGTCGTTTCAAAACGCACACGAAACTATTGCTTGTGGTACGGAATGAAGGGAGCCGCGTTGTGCGGTATGCCCATATGGCTACGGGTAATTACAATGAAGACACCTCGAAACTGTACACCGATATTGGTTTGCTGACAACCAATGAAACGTACACGCACGACATTTCGGAGTTTTTTAATGTTATTACGGGCCACTCAGTGCCCAATGAATACCAGTACCTGATTACCGCCCCGCGTGACATGCGTGAACAACTGCTCCGTTTAATTCGGATTGAGGCCGACAATGCCCAACGTGGTTTACAAAGCGGCATTTGCATCAAGGCTAACTCACTGGAAGACAAGCAGGTAATTGACGAGTTATATAAAGCCTCACAGGCTGGCGTACCCATTCGGCTAATCGTGCGCAGCATCTGTTGCTTACGGCCTCACCGGACTGGTTTGAGCGAAAACATTACGGTACGATCTATTGTCGGCGATTTTCTGGAGCATACCCGTATCTATTATTTCCACAACAACGGCGACCCGAAAGTATACGGAGGCAGCGCCGACGTAATGGTGCGGAGCTTTGACCGACGCATTGAGTCCTTGTTTTATCTAGCCGATCAACGGGTGAAACAACAGGCCATTTTGATTCTGAGAGACAACCTACGCGATAACGTCAACGCCTACGAATTAGAAGAAGACGGCGATTTCAAAAAGTGTGAGGTACCAGCCGGTAGCGAACCATTTAATATACACCAGCGATTCTTTGAGGTAACCGAAAAAGAAGCAATGGAGGCTCGCTTGTTCGATTCTGAAACTAAATCACCGGAAGTCGCTCAGATTGAAGACGAATATCAGGAAGGAGCCGAGCGGGCAATTGCCAATATCTAGCTGAAAATTACGTACTTAATCGACTAAAACACGTTGTCTGCTTTTGCACTTGATCTAGCAACTCTTTAATAAAACAGATTTATTAACAGGCCAACAGGCTGGATTGACGAATATTATTCGTCAATCCAGCCTGTTTTCATTCTACCCCTTTTTCAGAAAGCTCGTTCCTCCCCTTCTTTTTGTATCTTCGCCGACCTAACTGTAATTGTATCATCACTGAATGGAGCGTTTTACTGGACTACTTGGCATTGTTTTAATTCTGGGCATCGCCTATGCCCTCTCTGACAATCGTAAAGCAATTAATTACCGTACCGTCGGTGTGGGGCTTGCGCTCCAGTTTGGACTGGCGTTATTCGTTCTAAAAACAGACGTTGGACAAGCTCTTTTCCAGCGAATTGGCTACTATGTTGACCGGTTATTACAGAAAGCCAATATTGGTGCCGAGTTTGTTTTTTCGTCACTTGTCAGACCCGATGTTCTTACAAAAGCTTTCGGTCCTGGGAATAGCTTTATTTTCTTCTTTAAAGTTATTCCAACCATCATTTTCGTAGCTGTATTAGTCAATATTTTCTACCACCTGGGCATTATGCAACGCATAGTAGCCGTGATGGCCAAGGCAATGAAATGGCTTATGGGTGTTAGTGGCGCCGAAGCCCTCTCCAATGTAGCCAGTACATTTGTTGGGCAGGTTGAAGCGCAGATCATGATTAAACCGTATCTCAACGGCATGACCAACTCCGAACTGCTGGCCAGTATGACCGGTTCCTTTGCCTGCATTGCGGGGGGCGTTCTGGCCGTATATATCTCGCTTGGTGTACCGGCTCCTTATTTGTTGGCGGCCAGTATTATGGCTGCGCCGGGGGCATTGGTCATTAGTAAAATCGTGATGCCCGAAACGCAAATTTCAGAAACGCAGGGAACGGTAAAGGTCGAAATTAAAAAAACGCATGCTAATCTGCTCGATGCTATTGCAGCGGGTGCTAGTGAAGGGCTCAAAGTAGGCTTCAATGTAATTGCCATGCTTATTGGCTTCATTGCGCTGGTTGCGCTGATTGACAGTCTTATGTTCCGGCTTGGCTTTTATGTTTTCAACATCGACTACCTAAGCCTTAACTTTCTGCTAGGCAAACTATTTTCTATGTTTGCCTGGGCAATGGGCGTACCGAGTAAAGACATACAGGCAGCCGGTGCGCTGATGGGGACTAAAATGGTTGTTAACGAGTTTGTGGCTTACCTGGATTTGGTAAAAATCAGACAGACACTCGACCCGAAAACAATCGCTATTGTCAGCTTTGCGTTATGTGGTTTCGCCAATTTTAGCTCCATTGCCATTCAGGTGGGTGGCATTGGCGAGTTGGCTCCAAATCGTCGAAGCGATCTCGCC
>CAXVWN010000452.1:0-26601 GCA_964263725.1 Spirosoma sp. | reverse complement strand
CCCAGCCTGACTCAGTGCAATCTGCTTAACCAGAATGCTGTATTTGACACCCAACTTCTCGGAAGTACCGGGGACTACAGTCAATGGAAACTGACTGACAACATCTTTGCTGAGTCGTGTTGTTGAGGTAGTTAGGATATTGGTGGAAACTGCATTGTTCCAGCACGTATAGATACTCTGTTCACGGTTAACGATTTGATTGTTCTTCAACTCAAATACCGAATAATAACCGGCCGTGTATTCCCAGGTTTCAGTGTAATCCCAGCGGTAATAATGCGTGTTGTTTTTCGGGTCATGGGTGTTCACATTGACTTGCACACCGTCGTTTTCTGCCTTCCAGCTAACGCTGTCGATGGGTGGTGTCTGAGTAACCGGCACATAGTCCGAATAATAGTCAACGCCTTTGGTCGTGCGGATGTGCAGGCGGTAGGTTTCGCCCTGTTGGGGTGTTACGCCCGACAATGTATAAGAGCCACCAGTACCTTCTGTGAGGGGATAAGTGGCTTTGGTCTGGCTCTCGATGCTCACTTGCGCCTTTGTTTCGGCGGTGGGTACTTTGGTATCAGCCAGGTTTTGTGTACGCGATAATTGAATGGTTGTTATGGCTCCCGGCGCACTGTCGAAGAAGCCATTGACGACCAGATAACTGTTCGGCGAGACAATTTCGGGTGGCCGATAGGGGTCAACGCACCCGCTCATAAGCAGGGTTAACAACCAACCAACAAGTTTGTATGTCTTGTTTTTCATGTTCGTTTAAAAGAAAATACACCACTGCTGACTGCCCTCCTGTGGGGTAAAAATGGTAAACTAGCTAAAATCTCCTTTAGAGGGTTTTAGCTAGTTTACCACAGTCTCAGAATCTGAAATTATACGTAATCGACGGAATCGGCTGGCCAAAAATGGATAGCTGATAGCCATTGATTCGGCCATTTTCCGATTTAAAATACACGGAGTAAGCATTATGTCGCCCCAGTAAATTATAGACCGAAATGGTCCAGGAGCTGTGCGCCAGCTTTTTAACTTTATGGTTGCCTTCGATATTCATAGCAAAATCGGCCCGGTAATAATCCGGAATCCGGTACTGATTGCGATCTGAATACAGCAATCGAGGAGAACCGTCGAGTATATATTTGGCAACGGGCAAGGTAATGGGCCGCCCCGTGCTGTACGTAAAATTCAACGACAGGCTGAATCGGCGGTTAATTTTGTAATTACTGATCAGCGTAAAATCGTGTGGCTTGTCGTAACTGCTCGGGTAAAAATTTCCCTGATTGATGGTTTCACTACTACTCAAACCGCTTGTGCGCAGGAGCGTTCGGGCGTAGGTGTAGCTGAGCCAGCCATTCAACTTGCCAGTTTGTTTCTTTATCAAAAACTCGATCCCATAGGCCATGCCTTCAGCCCGCACTACATCGGTTGCAATGTGGTGATTCAAAATCAGCGTGGCCCCGCTCCGGTAATCGAGCAGATTTTGCATGGTTTTGTAGTAGGCTTCCACCGAGATTTCGACAGTATTATTTCGGTTGTTTTTGTAAAATCCCAGCGCGTATTGATCACCAATTTGCGGCTTGATGGTCGGGTCGCTGAGTTTCCAGATATCGGTGGGTGAAATAACGGTAGTGTTGGAAAGCATCTGGATATACTGCCGCGTTCGGTTGAAACTTGCCTTGACGGAAGCCGTGTTGGAAAGTGCGTACCGGATGGCCAGACGGTATTCCGGCCCGCCATAGGTCGAGATCGCTTTGTTGGCACCGTAAGCAACGGTATCTGTGATGGTATTCACCGTTTTAGGCAAACCGGGCGCGTATTGATACACCGAGCCAGGTCCTAAATAGGTATAAAACGAATACCGCAATCCGGCACTGATCGACAGTCTGGGGTTAATGTCAAATCGGTCGCCAATGTACACGGCGCTTTCCAGCCCCTGCTCGGCGGGCACCACATCGGGCGTAATTAGCGACTCGTTGCCTTGTGGCTGAAAAGTACCGGGTGCAATTTTATAATGCGTCGCACTGATGCCAAAATCAACCGCGTGCTGGTTGGTCGGGTAGTAGTTGAAATCAGCTTTTAGCTGCGACTGGTTAATAGAAAAGTCTAACTGATAGGCATTTACTGGGTTCTTCTCGCTGGATACATTGTATTTATAGCCGCTGTAACTACCGGTAAAAACGCTGTACAACTTGTTGGTGATGATGTGTTTCCATTTCAGGGTTGCGGTCTGATTCTGATACCGATAGGAAGTATCGCTGTTGAGCCGGAACCGGTCCTGGCTCAGGTAACCGGTCAGGTAAAGTGTATTTTTCTCGTTAAAATCGTGCGTAATGTGCAGGTTGAGATCGTAAAACTGAGCCTGACTTTTTTGAAACGAAGCATTTTGCAATTGCTTCAACAGCCAGTCGGAGTAAGAGGAGCGAACGCCAATAATGAACGAGGTTTTGTCTTTAAGTATTGGCCCTTCGAGCGTAAGGCGACCCGTGAGCAGGCCAATTCCACCCGAGCCGACAAATTTCTTTTTGTTGCCGTCGCGCGTTTGCACATCAAGAACGGACGACAGACGACCGCCAAATCGGGAGGGGATGGCACTTTTATAAAGCTCCGCACTTTTAATCATATCAGGATTAAAGGCCGAGAAAAACCCAAATAAGTGCGATGAATTATAAATCGTAGCATCATTATACAGAATCAGGTTCTGGTCTGTAGCGCCCCCGCGAACGTTCAGTCCGGTCGAGCTTTCGCCCACTGTTTTCACCCCCGGCAACGTTTGGATAACCCGCAGTAAATCAGCTTCGCCCAGGGCGGTTGGCACTTGTCTGATACTTTTGATATCTACCCGCTCCTGACCCATCTGAAGGCCAGATATATTCTTGTCTTTTTCGGCCTCAATTACTACTTCTTTGAGGGCTATAACATCGTCTTCCATTTCCAGGTCGAATTTGCCATCAGCATAGAGAATAATTCGGCGCCGGGTGTCTTTCAGGCCAATACTGCGCAGTCTCAGGTCGTGCCGTCCGCGAGGCAGCGTTAGGGAGTAGTAGCCAAACTGGTCGCTTACGGTACCCACTCGTGGATTGTCTAAATAGATGGCGGCCCCCACAATCGGCTCGCCCGACGATACATTGCGCACGTACCCGGAAAGAGTAGACCGACCCGGCCGGATAGGCGTCGTACGTTTGCCAATTTCGTACACTTTCGTTTCCGGCTCTACTCGTTTCTTCTGACTTTCAGTCAGGTAAGACGCCATTGTTGAATCGGTTTCTGAATCGGAACGACCCCGGACAAAAAAACCAATGGGAAATTCGGTGCGGATAGGCCGGTTGGTGGTGATATAAACGCGCTGTTGCTTATCAATGGCAAATGCGTATTTCGTGCCGTTGAAAAGCTGCCGTAAAATCGCTTGAAGCGGTTGGTTTTCGATACGCATATCCACAACAATACTGTCAGCATCGGCGGGGTTGTAAAAAAAACGATAGGGTGTCTTGGCTTCGACTTGCTGAACGAACTGCTCAAAGCGCAGGTTCGAGAAATCACCGCTGATGGGCTTGTCAATTGATGCCTGCCCAAAGGTGGTTGTCAGGCCACAAAGCAGTCCCAGAAACAGGAGAGTAGCACGGTAAAGTTGAGCCATAGTTACCTGATTAGTTCGTCATAGCGTTGCGTTACCCGGACAATGGCTTCCTCGCGTTCGTCGCCGTTAAATTTCAGCTTAGTAGCGCGGATATATTTGCGCAGGGCTTTGGCTTGATCGGGAAACAGATTAAGTACCGAACGCTTGGTTTTTACTTCATGATAGAGGCCATCTTTCTGGATAAAGAAGCGGTCCTTTATCAAATAATCTGCTTTATAAGACCCATCCGAAATGTCTTCATGGACTGTTTTTATCCGATGTGATACGGCTTTTACGTGACCATCATGGAGGACTTCATAAAAGCCCGTTGGTACGCCTGTGGCACTATCGCCTACAATACGGGCAAACTTGTGTGCGCCCAACGAGAAAGCCGTAACATATTCATTTCGCACTCGAAAACGATACCCACCTTCTGGTGGTTGAATCGCCAATTCTTCCCGAACAATATCGTACAACATCTGCACATCATGGTACCGAACACCATTGTAAACAATCGTTCCGGCCAGCAGGCTATCCACCCTATAAAATGGATGTATTTTTATGCGGTGATCGTGCGCAATGTATTCATTACCTTCATAGATATGCGCTTGCTCATACATCGTTTGGTCGTATGAACGTACCGCCTGATTTCGGGCTATTTGCAGAAATGAGCTATCAGTCTGGGCTACTTGTCCTGAGGCATGCGTTGCCAGGCACAGAAGAAAGCCGACGAAGGAATAATAGGGCATGATATAATATGATCTCCTTAAATACGCTTTTTGTACCTGATTTTAAGCGAAGTCAATTTTTATTTTACCCTGAATCACATCGCTTAAAAACTTTCTCAGTTCCATTCGTATGGCCTTTATTGGTGCAAATCGTTCCATCGCTATGTATCTTCTATAATCATGTACGTAAATTAACCAATTCGCTTCGACTAAATAAAGATAAAGACGCTTACCGGCTACTACCCATAAATGTTTTTTTAATTTACAATGGAATCAGGAGTGGGCTTGGCGAACGGTAGCGGCAACTCCAGGGGAAAGATATCTACCTTCCTCTAAGGGTCAATCCAACGTAAGGCTGGTCAACTGGTTCTCTTGCCTGGAGTAAGGTAAAACATGGAATACAGACCCGATTAATTTGGGGTTAGTTAACCATTTAACCGGAACAATTCGGTTAAGTTTGTAAGTCTTAGGTTCTCTCCTTTTTTGTCTAAACCAGTTTCAAGTAAGCATGCAACCAAACACCTTATCGCCCGAAAATGCTTTTGCCCAAACGGGCCTTTCGTTACCTCCCGCCCCGCAGCCACTAGGGGTGTACAAACCATATCTGATCGACGGAAAATATCTATATATATCGGGACATGGGCCAGTGCAGGACGACAAAAGCCTGATTACAGGTCGCGTTGGTGATGATTTGGATATAGAGCAAGGTAAATTGGCCGCTCGCCAGGTTGGCCTAACTATTTTATCGACCATAAAAACCAATTTAGGTAGTCTCGACCGGGTGAAGCGCGTTATCAAAGTGCTGGGTATGGTGGGTTGCACGGCTGATTTTGAACAACATCCCTACATTATTAACGGATGCAGCGAATTGTTTGCTACTATTTGGGGAGCCGATAACGGTGTTGGCGTGCGGTCGGCGGTGGGTATGGGCTCGCTACCCGGCAATATTCCGGTTGAAATAGAAGCCTTATTTGAATTGATTTAAGCAATGGAGCAAACGCCCTGGTATCTGATTGATGATGTCGCCCAGCTCGACACGCCTGCTTTAGTGGTTTATCCTGACCGCGTAAAACAAAACATTGCCTATCTAACCGGCGCTGTTAGTTCGTTGAGCCGGTTGCGTCCGCACGTAAAAACGAATAAATCGCGGGAGGCTACTCAACTGCTGCTGGACGCTGGCATTACCAAGTTTAAGTGTGCCACCATTGCTGAGGCCGAAATGCTGGCGATGATTGGTGCGCCCGATGTACTGCTCGCCTACCAGCCGAATGAGGCTAAAATGCACCGGCTTCTCGACTTGATAAGTGCTTATCCGGCAACGGAATTTTCCTGTTTGGTCGATAACCTGACCACGGCCCGCCAACTGTCTGACCTGGCTATGGCGGCAGAACGGGTTGTGCCGGTTTATATAGACCTGAATGTAGGCATGAACCGGACGGGCATTGCTCCCGGTGAAGATGTACTGACGCTCTACGCCGAACTTGACCAGTTGCCGGGCGTTAGACCGGTGGGCCTGCATGCGTATGACGGCCACCTTCGCGACCCGGATATAGCCGTTCGGACCACTAAATGCGATGCTGCTTTTTGGCCGGTTCAACTACTACAGGATACACTTGCGTCTCGTGGTTTTGTTAAACCTATTATTGTCATAGGCGGGAGCCCAACGTTTCCGATCCATGCCAAACGTCCGGATGTGGAATGCAGTCCCGGTACGTTTATTTACTGGGATAAAGGCTATCAGGCCATCCTGTCAGAGCAAGCCTTCAAGCCCGCAGTTCTGGTCGTTTCGCGGGTTATCTCCCTGCCCGATGCCACTAAAGTTTGCCTGGATGTTGGCCACAAATCCGTTGCTGCCGAGTGTGAGTTAATCCAGCGGATTCTATTCCTGAACGCCCCCGATGTAAAGGCAATCGGGCAGAGTGAAGAGCATTTGGTGGTAGAAGCTGGTGTAGGGCACTCGTATAAAGTTGGTGATGTTTTTTATGGCTTACCAAATCACATTTGCCCAACGGTAGCCTTGTACGAACGCGCTAATACGGTCGAAAACGGAGTTCTTACAAACGAGTGGCTAACCATTTCCCGCGACCGATTTATTTCGGTATAAGCTTGGTTTGTAGTGGAGCGTGGTGTCGGTTTTGAGAAATCGACACCACAACCACATTAAAATCAACTAGCTACTTCCGGTTGATGACCTTCGACCGCCAATAAATAGACAGTCATTGATTCGCCGATTGTGGCAATCCAATTGTCATAATCCAGAATGGCTTGCAGGCGTTGACCTTCGGTAATATACCCCGCCTGAACCAACTGAGGGCCGCGCAACTCGGCCACTTCGGCCCATAACCGGCTGGCTACGGCAAAACCGGGTTCACTTTTCCGTGCGATCTCAAACTGATTTTCCACCTGCACCGACTCAAAGCCAATATTGTGCATTATCTCCTTCAGGTTATCGGCGATGGCGTTGTCGAAACCCGCATCCTGACGCCATTGCAAAAAAGCGTCGTAAAACGTTTTCATGGTTTGGGGCGGCTCGGGTGTCCAGCTAATTTTTTCGTGATTGAAGTCAAGTATAGCCAGATGGCCGCCTGGTTTAACAAACCGCTTCATATTGAGGAGGGCAGCTTCGGGCCGGGCTAGCCATTGCAATGTTCGCGCACAAGTGATCAGATCAAAACGCTCGGTTGTATCAAATGAGTACACATCGGCCTGCTGGAAAGCTAACCCAAGCGTGTTTCCTGCATTTTGCTTGGCCTGCGCAATCAAATTCTCGCTGGGATCTATGCCCAACACACGGCCGTTTGGTCCGGTTTTCTCCGCGATACTCCGCGTAATGGCCCCCGAGCCGCACCCCACATCGAGTACCGCCAGGCCCGGTCGCAAGTATTTGAGTAAATTACGATTCGCATTTTCGACGGTTCTACGCTCCAGAATTGGATTGGGGCCTTTGGGCATGGTAGCCCGTTCTGTAATTGGTTGATCAGCCATTGGGAAATAAAAAAGGGTCGTGCCAACAAATCTGGAGACACGACCTAAAGTGAGAACCTAACAATCTATTCTGTGTAATTACTTCTTTGTCGAGAACTGGTAGATCGTTGTGGTTTGGTAAGTCTGACCGGGTTTCAGTTCAGTAGTTGGGAAGCTTGGATGGTTAGGCGAATCGGGATAATGTTCAGTTTCCAGGCAGATGGCGTACCGTTTTTTATACGCAAACCCCTCACGACCGGTCACCGTTCCGTCCAGAAAGTTGCCCGTGTAAAACTGTATTGCCGGTTCTGTCGTGCGTACTTCCATAACGCGGCCAGAGGTTGGCTCATACACCGTAGCGGCCAGTTTCAATGAATCGCCGGACCCGTTTAGAACCCAGCCATGATCGTAACCACCACCGTATTTGATTTGTGTGTCTGTCGAATCGTTGATGCGCGAACCGACAACGGTTGGCTTGAGGAAATCGAAAGGTGTACCGGCTACTGATTTTAGCTGACCAGTTGGAATCAGGGTTTTATCTACCGCGATAAGCTTGTCGGCATTTAGGGTTACAACGTGATCGAGGATGTCGCGTTTGGCACCACCCGTCAGGTTGAAATAGGTGTGATTCGTCAAGTTCACAACGGTTGGTTTATCGGTAGTAGCCTTATACTCAATCTTGAGCGCGTTGTCTTTTTGCAGGGTGTACGTTACCTCAACCGACAGATTGCCGGGATACCCTTCTTCGCCGTCTTTGGCCGTATAGGCTAGTTTGAGCGCGGGTTCGTCGCCCTCAACCGGGGTGGCTGTCCAGAGTACTTTGTCGAAACCTACCTTGCCACCGTGCAAATGGTTGCCCATGTTATTGATGAACAGGTTGTACGTCTTGCCATCAAGTTTAAATTTTCCTTTGGCAATACGGTTACCATAGCGCCCAATCAAGGCGCCGAAATACGGATTGTTTTTTACGTAACTCGACAGTGAATCCAGCCCCAGTGTAACATCCTCAAATTTGCCGTCTTTGTCTGGCGTTTTCAGTGACACGATAATGCCGCCATAATTGGTGATTTGGGCGGTCATGCCAGATACGTTTCGCAACGTGAAGAGATCAGCCGTTTGACCGTCGGGCAATTTGCCAAATACCGCTTTTTCGATACCGGGCTTCTGATCGTCGGATTCTTTTTCTTTTTTGGAGGTACAGGAAGTCATAGCTAAGCAGCTCGTTAACAGAGCCAGCGATAGGAGTTGGGGCAGAAACTTCATAAACGAGTACTGAATTTGAAAAGATTATTGGTGATCTGTAAAGATTACTCGGGGTCATTAATACTATAAACGACCCCGAATGAATTTAACATCCTTGTCCGTAGTAGGCGTTTTTGCCGTGTTTTCGCTCGTAATGTTTTAATCGAAGTGTATCTTTAATACGGGGGGTGTTTGGATTAATCTGGAGTGTCAGGTAGGCCATACGGGCCAGTTCCTCCAAAACTGCCGAGTTATAAACGGCCTTTTCGGCGGTTTTTCCCCACGTAAATGGTCCATGATTTTGTAACAGAACCATCTCCATTTCACTGTTCGTTAATCCTTTGTCGGCGAAGCAATTGAAAATTTGATGACCTGTTTCGTGTTCATAATCGCCTTGAATCATCTCATCCGTTAACGCCGGTGCACAAGGAATGTCCTGGTGTGTGTGGTCGGCGTGGGTTGTCCCGAAAATGGGAATGTCCATACCCGCCTGCGCCCAAGCCACGGCGTGCGTGCTGTGGGTGTGCGCAATACCACCGATGTTGCTCCAGGTTTTGTAGAGCAGCGCATGAGTTTTCGTGTCCGACGATGGTCGTAACTTGCCATTTACCACAAGACCGTCATAATCACAAATCACAATGTCATCAGCTGTCAATTTCTCATACGGCACTCCACTTGGCTTAATGGCAAAAACGCCCCGAGCCCGGTCAACGGCGCTAACATTGCCGAATGTAAACAGTACCAGCCCCAGCTTGGGAAGCTGCATATTAGCCTCGTAACATTCTTCTTTTAAGGTTGTATACATGATTAAAGAGCGAAAGGGTGAAAGAGTGAATGAGTGAAGAGCGAATGAGCGCCGTAGCTTTTCACTCTTTCACTCTTTCGCCCTTTAAAGTTCCAGCACCACTACCGAAACGGGTGGCAGAGTTACAGTTAGATTGTCGCCGGTGAGTTTGGCACCAGTGAAAGCTACCGGTTTGATTTTATTCAGATTCTCGAACGTGTTGTGATCATGTACGTTAGCTGATGTCAGGATTCGCCCTGTTACACCGGCAGCTTTCAGTCCTTTCAAATTCATCGAAATTTCCTGCGGTTTCGTTGGATCTATGTTGACCAAAGATACATGCACTTTACCGGCTTTGTCGCGGGAGGCCGAGACCGATACGGCGGGTAGTTTTTCTTTCTCCAGCGTAAAATCGTCCGACTTCACATCAACCGGCAACATGGTCGCGTCCTGATGAACGTTGTACATCTCCAGAACGTGATAAGTTGGTGTTAGGAGAATTTTGTCGCCTTTTGTTAGAATTACCGCTTGCAAGACGTTGATCGCCTGCGCTAGATTAGCCATGCGGACGCGCTCGGCATGTTTGTGGAAAATATTGAGCGTTGCTCCGGCCAGTACCGCGTCGCGCATGGTGTTTTGCTGATACAGAAAGCCCGGATTCGTGCCCGGCTCAACGTTGTACCAACCGCCCCATTCATCAACAATCAACGCTATTTTTTTCTCTGGATCATACTTGTCCATAACGGCCGAATGCTTCTCAATTAATTCGTCCATCAACAGGGCCTGCTGCATCGTTTTGAAATACTCCTGATCGGAAAACTGCGTGGCCGACCCTTTCTTGCCCTCGCCCCACGACAGTACCGAATAATGGTGCATGGCCAGCCCTTCCATCATCGAACTGGGAATGTTTTTCATGAGCGTTTCGGTCCAGTTGTAATCATTATCACTGGCCCCCGATGCAATTCGAAAAATCTTCTCTTGGCCCACTTTGGCGTTCATAAACGTGCCGTACTGGCGGTAGATATTGGCATAATAATCTGGCTTCATGTTGCCGCCACATCCCCAGGCTTCGTTGCCCACACCCCAATAACGCACATTCCAGGGTGCTTGCCGCCCGTTTTGCTGGCGTAGATTCGACATCGGGCTGTTCTTTTCGAAGTTGACATACTGCACCCATTCCGACAAATCCTGCACCGTGCCACTCCCGACGTTACCGGCCAGATACGGTTCTGTACCCAACAGTTCGCACATATTCAGGAAATCGTGCGTACCAAAGCTGTTGTCTTCCGTAACGCCACCCCACCAGGTATTGACAATTTTCGGGCGTTTCGATTTTGGACCAATGCCATCTTTCCAATGGTAGGTATCGGCGAAGCAACCACCCGGCCAGCGGAGATTGGGGATTCTTAACTTTTTAAGCGCACTAACTACGTCTAACCGAACGCCATTTTTATTCGGGATTTTGGCATTGCTTTCGCCCACATAAAATCCGTCGTAAATACACCGGCCCAGATGTTCGGCAAAGTGGCCGTAAATATGGCGGCTAATGATATACTTGCCTTCATCAGCATTGATTGTCACCTTGTTCTGTGCTGCCGCAACGAGGCCCAGACAGGCAAAGAGGAGCGTTAGGAGTTGTTTCTTCATGGAAAAGGTTAGAGTTGGGGACAAGCATTTTTTGCGTCTGCGCTATCTCGCAGCTATTCATACACTACCGATAATACACTTCGCTCCAGCGAAGCTCGTTTTTCAACTGACGCAGGTTTGTGTTTTTGTCGATGACAACCAGTTCGACACCAAACATATCCGCGAAATCTTCGATATGATCCGTCGTTAGGTTTTGGCTATAAACGGTATGGTGGGCACCACCGGCCAGAATCCAGGCGGCACAACCGGTCTGCATATCGGGCATGGGTTTCCAGATAGCGCGAGCCACGGGCAATTTGGGTAGTGCTTCTGGTATGGCTACGGCTTCGACTTCGTTGACCAGTAACCGGAACCGATTACCCATATCAATCAGGGATACATTTATAGCCGGACCTGCCGGCGCGTTGAACACCAACCGAACGGGGTCGGCCTTACCACCGATACCCAACGGATGAATCTCGCAGGACGGTTTGTCAGCCGCAATAGACGGGCAAATTTCGAGCATGTGCGAGCCCAATACGAGCGGATTGGCCGGGTCGAAATGGTAGGTATAATCTTCCATAAACGAGTTTCCACCGGTCAAACCGGCCGCCATCACTTTCATCGTGCGTACCATTGCCGATGTTTTCCAGTCGCCTTCGCCACCAAAACCATACCCTTCGGCCATCAGCCGTTGCGATGCAATGCCGGGCAATTGGGTCATGCCATGTAAGTCTTCGAACGTATCGGTGTACGCGCTAAAATTGCCATCCTGTAGAAACGCCCGCAGACCAATCTCAATTTTGGCCGCATCGCGAAGTGAACTGTGCTGCGCTCCACCGCGTAGCAATGAGGCCATCAAGGTATAACTGTCGGCGTATTCGACCACTAGTTGATCAATTTCAGCGTCGGTTACCTGATTAATTACGGCGACCAAATCACCGATTCCGTGCGTATTTACCGACATACCGAAGGTCATTTCAGCCGCAACTTTGTCGCCATCGGTTACAGCTACCTGCCGCATATTATCGCCAAAGCGAACCACCTTCATGGTTTTTAATTCGTAAGCCGCTACCGAAACCCGGCTCCAGTCCGCGATCTTCGCCAAGACATCTTCCTGTTGCCAGTACCCAACAACAATTTTACGATTTAAGCGCATCCGCGACATGATAAACCCGAACTCCCGGTCGCCGTGGGCCGACTGGTTGAGGTTCATAAAATCCATGTCAATTGTGCTCCAGGGAATATCCCGATTAAATTGAGTATGGAGGTGAAGCAACGGTTTTTTGAGGATACTTAACCCCCGAATCCACATTTTGGCGGGCGAAAACGTGTGCATCCAGGTAATGATGCCCACACAATTGGGCGCTACATTGGCTTCCTGGCAGATTGCATAAATCTCGTCCGGCGTTTTTACGACCGGCTTAAAAACGACCCGGACAGGAATAACAGGTGACTGATCGAATGATTGGGCAATGATCTGCGAATGTTCGGCTACCTGCCGCAACGTTTCTTCGCCGTATAAATGCTGACTTCCGGTGACAAACCAGATTTCAAATTGTTTCAGATTGAGCATTGTGTACTTGTTTTTAGTAATGTCAGCTTTAAGAAGCTGACGTGTGCGGTTTCTCAAAACCGTCTAAATAAATGTAAAACGCGGTTTCTCAAAACCGCTCTATGTCAGCTTTAAGAACCGCGCGGGCGGCCCCGCTGACACCACTATCTGCCTTCTACAAAAGCGCCCAATGCCAAATATTTCGCATACAGCGTTTCGTAGACAGCTACTTTGTCGGGACGGGGATGGTATTCGGCGTCGAAACCGGAGCCCATTGCCTGCTGAGCGGCTTCCATTGTGGGGTGAATACCAGCCGCTACAGCCGCACACATGGCCGCGCCCAGCGCACAAGCCTGATCGGCACTGGCCACCTGAATGGGCTTATTGAGCACATCGGCGAGGGTTTGCATCACAAATGGTGATTTTTTAGCCACGCCACCAATCGCAATAACTTTTTTGATCGGAACGCCTTCTTCAATGAATCGGTCAACGATGCTGCGGGAGCCAAAGGCCGTAGCTTCTACAAGTGCTTTGAAAACTTTGGCTGCATCGGTGCCCAGATTTAGCCCCCCTATTGCCGCCTTGAGCGTGTGATTCGCGTCGGGCGTCCGGCGGCCGTTGATCCAGTCCAACGCGACAGGATCGTTTTCTGTAATAGGCAATTTTGCCGCTTGCGCCGACAAATGTGGAATTAGTTGACGACTCATCGAATCGGCGGCTTCATTGCCCAAAAGTTCGCGTACCGGCCCCGTTATTAGCCGGGCAAACCAGGCGT
The DNA here is from genome assembly GCA_964263725.1 of Spirosoma sp. Taxonomy (GTDB): domain Bacteria; phylum Bacteroidota; class Bacteroidia; order Cytophagales; family Spirosomataceae; genus Spirosoma. Next base: position 13,323 of record CAXVWN010000452.1, on the reverse strand, counting down.
AGAGGTCACCAAACGCCGACTGGCCAGCTTCTAAGCCCAGCATTCCCGGCGCAACAGACCCATCGACTTGCCCACAAATACCCCGAATAAGTCGGTGCCCAATTTCCTCATTTGGCGCCATCAAAATGTCACAGGTTGAGGTGCCAATGATTCGGACAAAGGCATAGGGCTCAATTTCCGCACCTATGGCGCCCATGTGCGCATCGAAGGCACCCACACCGATGACCACATTAGTTGAAAGTCCTAATTTTTCGGCCCACTCGGCCGAGAGATGACCCATTGGCTGGTCGGCCGTGTAGGTGTCCGTAAATAGTCGGTCACGTAATCCGCTTAACAATGGATCGAGTTCGGTGAGAAATTCTTCGGAAGGCAACCCGTTAAACTCACTATGCCAGAGCGCTTTGTGGCCAGCTGCGCAGCGTGACCGCTTCAGAGTGAGCGGATTCGTATTTCCGGTGAGCACCGCCGATATCCAATCGCAGTGCTCGACCCACGAGAAAGCATGTTTCCGAACGGCTTCGTCTACGCGTAGTGTCCGTAACAGCTTGGCCCAGAACCACTCGGAAGAATAAATGCCGCCAACGTATTTTGTATAGTCAATGTCCCAATGGTGTGCCAGCTTATTAATTTCTTCGGCTTCGGCGTTAGCGGTATGATCTTTCCAGAGAATAAACATGCCATTCGGATTCTCCGCAAAATCAGGACGCAGCGCCAGCGGTAAACCGGTTTCATCGACCGGGCCGGGCGTTGAACCGGTTGTATCAATCGAAATGCCCACGACCTGTTGCCGAACGTCAACGGCAACGCCCGCCAACGCTCCATTAATTGTTTCTTCTAATCCTTCCAGATAATCGAGTGGATGCTGGCGGAATTGCGAGGTAGCTGGATCACAATACAATCCCTGTTTCCAGCGGGTGTATTCATGAACATGCGTTCCGACAGTTTGTCCGGTTTGGGCATTAACGACCAATGCTCTAACAGAATCGCTGCCGAAATCAACGCCAATAACATAGGAATTGCTCATGTTGTGGGGTAATTCATAATGCTGAATGGTATGATAACTGAATCATTCGATGCACAAGGGAAAAGCTTGCAAATGAATAGTGTACAGTTGACACAATATTACTGCATTGCTAGGCTATTTCCATGAGAAAAAGTAATTATTTTTCTAAATCTACTAAGGGCTTATGAGGCTAATCGGATTGATTGCGAAAGTAGAAACGAGTTATGATAAGGTCAGTTCGGGAAAAAAGCTGACGTAATCTGTAAGGTATGTCTGATATTTCTCGACGTTCAACCGATATAATTGCCCTTTTTTGGTAACTGAGACGGTATCTTTTTCACCCGTCCCAATTAATAGTTCTGTTGACAGAATCTTCCGGCTGAAATTACGGCGGTCTAATTGCTTCGTATAAATGGCTTCGTAAACCTTTTGAAGTTGTGGAATCGTAAACTTTTCGGGCATAAGTTCAAAACCGATAGCGTGCAAAGCAGCCTTGTAACGGAGTCGATGCAACGCCTGCTCCACCATGGCATTATGGTCAAAAATAAGGCTGGGTTTCTCGTTCAGTCCAATCCAGTAGGCGTTATGGGATTTTATGGCGTTAACGTCCTGATCCTGAATGTTGACCAATGCATAATAGACCACCGAAATTGTCCGCTCAACCGGGTCTCGATTCACCGATCCGAACGTTTGCAACTGTTCGAGATAGGTGTTTGTAAGACCGGTCAAGTCATATAAAATGCGTTGGGCAGCTGCTTCGAGATCTTCTTCCTCTTTCAGAAAACCACCCATCAGCGACCACCGACCCTGTTCTGGCTCGAAATTGCGCTTGATAAGCAATAGCTTTAGTTCTTCGCCATCGAAGCCAAAAATGATACAATCCAGGGCAACGAGTATGCGATTTGGGTGCGTATAGTGAATCATTTGGTTAAATGTCCATGAATAAAATCGAAGAATCAAGTAGGGGCGAGGTGAATTATTCGCTAAGCCATTGGCTCTGATTCAAGTGTTTCCAGCGTTACGGGCTGCATGGTTGGCGCGAGAAGGTGCATGACCAACCAGGCCAGCAGGTAGGCCGAGCCGCACATCAGAAAGATAATGCCGTAACCACTTTGAACATCACCCGCCTGTTTGTAATTGTCCAGAATGCGGCCAACTATTTCGGGAAAAATGATGCCGCCCACTGATCCGGCCATGCTGCCAATTCCCACTATTGAACTAACAGCCCGTTTCGGAAACATATCGGAAGCGGTTGTGAAAATGTTGGCACTCCATGCCTGGTGAGCCGCACCCGCCAACCCAATCAGGGCGACCGCCGTCCAGATGCCCGGACCAAAACGTACGGCAATAACCGGAATAACCAGCAGGGCGAAGATGAACATAGATGTTTTGCGGGCTCTCCAAACGCTCCACCCCCGGCCAATTAACCACGACGACAGGTAACCTCCGCCAATGCTACCAATACTGACCAGTGTATAGAGTACCGCCAGATAAAGATTGGGTTTTTTTGTGTCGAGATGGAAGGTAGTTGAGAAATAATCTTGCAGCCAGAAAAGGAAAAACCACCAGATGGGATCGGTGAGCATCTTGCCGAAAACAAAGGCCCACGTTTGGCGTACACTTAGCAATTTAGCCCACGAGACGGGCTTGCCATGATCAGCGGCCTCGTCGGAAGTCGTTTCGTTATCGCTGTGAATGTAATCGAACTCGGCTTTAGAAAGTTTAGCCTGTTCAGCGGGGATTTCGTAACTGATATACCAGAAAATGAGCCAGATAAAGCCAACGGCTCCGGTTACGATGAAGGCCATTTGCCAGCCGTATATGCCTAAAATCCAGGGGACCAGAATAGGCGCGACCACCGCGCCAATATTAGCGCCGGAGTTGAAAATGCCCGTTGCCAGTGCACGTTCCTTTTTTGGGAACCATTCTGCCACTGTTTTGATAGCCGCCGGAAAGTTACCAGCCTCACCTAATCCCAGGCCAATTCGGGCTAAAATGAAGCCAAACGTACTGGTTGCCAGTGCATGGCCCATAGCGGCTATACTCCAGAAAATAATGGCGATGGTATAGCCCATTTTGGTGCCGATACGGTCGATAAAACGGCCAAACACCAGTAACCCAATGGCATACGCAGCCGAAAAAACCTGTACAATTCGACTATAATCCAGCTCTGACCAGTTGAATTCTTTTTCCAGGGTAGGCTTCAGTAACCCGACTACCTGCCGGTCGAGGTAGTTAATGGTCGTAGCAAAAAAGAGAAGTGCTACGATCGTCCAGCGGTAGTTTCCCAGCGGCTTATTCATGCGGCTTGTGGAATGAAAGAAGCAATAAGCTTAACCAGGGCGGCTACCCGGTCGCGCAAGGCATCGGGCGACATGTTTTGACCGGAAAATAATTGGGAACCGATGCCAACTGCCGTAACGCCCGATCGGAACCAGGCCGACAGGCTGTCGATGGTGGGCTCAACGCCACCCGTTACCATAAGTTTTAGGCTGGGCATAGGTCCTTTGATAGCCTTGATAAAATCTGGCCCGACAACATTTCCCGGAAACACTTTCACCAGTTCGGCGCCCAACAATGTTGCCTGATAAATTTCATTTAATGTCGAACCTGCGGGAACCCACGATACGCCCCTGGCCCGGCAAACCTCACCCACCGCGGCAGTTGTAACGGGCTGCACGACAAAATCGGCCCCGGCATCCAGGAACCTGTCAGCATCGGCACGTATCAGAATCGTGCCAATTCCCATAGCCATATCGGGGCAATTTTCGCGCACGTAGCGAACCAGATCAGTGAAAACAGGCAACGCCATATCGCCACGATTCGTGAATTCAAACACGCGTACTCCACCATCGTAGCAAGCCTTAACGATGGACTGCGCATGAGTACCATCGGGATGGTAAAATACCGGTACAATTGGGTGATTGATAACTAAATTAAGGATTTTATCTGGTGAGAATGCTGACATAAGAATTTCAGTGTAAAGGTGTTAGGTTGTGAAAACGATTTATTATATCGGTTATAGTCTGGTTGGTGGCATCGCCCAACTCCTGCAATTTGCCAAAGGCCGCTTCGGCAGCAAAGTCGACTATTTCCTGCGGTGAATGCTGCCGGTAAAGTCCGTAAATCAGACCCGCCATGAAGCAATCACCACTGCCCACCCGGTCCACAACAGAGTCGGTCAGTAACTCGGGCGATACGTACTGCTGACCATCTATAAATAGCGTTGTGTAGTAACGAAGCCCCGCTGGAGGTGTATCGAAGCGGAATGTATTGGCAATAACTTTACAACGTGGAAACCGCTTCTGAATGGTCTCCGATGTAGCGTAAGCATGTGCTTCATAATCAGCTTGCCGCCCTTTGCTATGAATATGCTCATCGACGGGAATACCCAACAGCGCATTGGCTGCCCATATATTGCCCATCACCACATCGCAATAGTCCACTAAATCGGGCATAATATCGGTTGGTGCTACGCCATATTGCCAAAGACGCGCCCGGTGGTTAAGGTCCATCGAAATGGTGATTCCTTTGGTCGATGCGGTGGCCATTAACTCCCGACAAGCTCCGGCAACATCGGCGCTTAGGGCCGGACTGATGGCGCTAACATGTAACCAGGAGGTGTCTTCGAGAATTTCATCCCAGTCAACATTGCCAACGGCCAATTCAGAAAAAGCCGAATGGGCGCGGTCATAAATCACGCCCGCATTTTTGAGATCGGTGCCCTGCGGCAAATAGTAGCTGCCAACGCGTTGCCCAAATCGAACAATGCCTGATGAATCAATTCCTTTGTCAACGATGTAAGTAATAATGTCGTCGGCCAGTGAATTTAGAGGGAGAACTGTACTGTATTTAACGGGAACGCCCCAGTTGGCTAAGGCCGTTGCTACATTTAATTCGGCTCCACCGACAAATACGGGCATAGATGCCTGCTGAATCCACTGGCCATTGGTAATGGGGGAAAAACGTAATAACAACTCGCCGAAGCAACAAATTTTAGTCATACAAGTCAAGGCATGTAATCAGCTTCTCAAAGTTATAAATTTCCCATCGGGTTGCCGTGGTAGAAGCGATAACGCGGGGTACTAAGCGCCTAGTGGAAAGAGTATTTATCTGCCATTTTATACCCTTTTTTAGTTAAGAAGCCATAAATCGAGCCAAATTGTAGGAAACGTAATGGGTCGACAGCGGTAAGTTCTGTTTATAAAGTGCTTTCCCTGGTTCAAAATTCACCTTGAAAATTTGCGTAAAACTGGTTAAGCTGAAGAGCTCTTGCTTAATTATCTCCCATTAAATCGTGATAGCTATTCATAAAAAAATCACAAAAATAGTAGCCTGTAATACTATTGGGTACTAACTTTATGTACTTTTGACACAAAGCAAAACGGATGACTAGAAATCGAATTAACTGCCTATTTACTGCGCTGCTTCTATCAGGTAATCAGTACGTGTGCGCTCAACAGGCAAATGTTAATCTGGACTGGAATCCCCAGAAAAATACACAGAATCTGGTGCCGTATGGCGCTAACGTTATCTCCCCGGAAGTGCGTGACGATCATACCGCTATATTTCGACTGAAGGCGCCGGAGGCTAAGCAAGTTATGTTGACGGGTGGGCCGCTATTGCTGGCGCTAAAGTCGAAAGATCCGATTCCGTTTCAGAAAGGTGACGATGGCCTTTGGACAGTAACCGTGGGGCCAATCAAGCCCGATATTTACGTTTACAAATTCATTATTGACGGCGTAACGGTGGCTGATCCCAACAATACGCTAACCGGTTTTGCCGACCAGCCGGGGTATAGTAATCTGGTGGTTCAGGACGATGGTCCTGCGTATTACGATGCCAAACCCGTGCCACACGGTGCCGTAACACGCCACATTTACCACTCCGATGTACTTGGTGGCGAACGGGAAATCTTCGTTTACACGCCCCCCGGCTATTCATCTAAAAAGAAATATCCGGTGCTGTATTTAATGGGTGGCAGTGGCGAACTGGCCTCAGGCTGGGGACTCGACGGTCGGGCTAATTTCATTGCCGACAACCTTATTGCCGAAGGGAAAATGGTGCCTATGTTGATTGCCATGCCGAACAATCAGGTAATTCACCGCAATGATCCAAAGCATACCGAGAAAACGTTTCCGCTTCTGGAAGACGAGTTGAAAAGACAGATCGTACCCTTCGTAGATAAGGCATATAGTACCCGCGCTGACCGGAAAGGCCGCGCGTTGTCGGGTTTGTCGATGGGCGGCCGACATACGCAATTAGTGGGACTCAAGAATCTGGATTTGTTTAGCTCGTTCGGTATCCTGAGCGCGGGCGATTTGGAAACGGAGACCGTTAGTGCCGCTTTCCTGAACGATCCAGCCACGAACCAGAAAGTAGATTATCTGCTGGTGGGGCAGGGCACCGGCGAAGTAGAAACGGTAGGCAAACGGGCCGTGGCTCTCCACGAAGCCCTTCAAAAGCACAACATCAAACACGACTATTATGTCGGGGGCGACGGTGCGCATGATTGGGGAACCTGGCGCCATTTGTTGTATTACAAATTATTGCCTAATCTCTGGCGGAAGTAAAAACCAATGGTGCGAGGCTCCAGCCTCGTGCCATCAATCCAAATTCTTTACCCCCAATCCTTTATATGAAAACTCTAACAAACGCTCGCGGCTTTTTGCTGATTCTGTGTACATCCTTAATGACGTCGGGTGCGATGGCTCAAATGCCCCAACGGACGCCAACGCCTAACGATACGCTGAAGTCGCCAAAGGTAATGGACGACAAACGCGTAGCTATCCAAATTTACGCGCCCAAAGCAAGTGAAGTAACGGTGGGTGGCGATTTCAACCCGACTAATAAACCAATTAGCCTCACCAAAAACGATCAGGGCGTTTGGTCAACGACGACCGGGCCGCTCCGGCCGGATTATTATACCTATACGTTAACCGTGGATGGTGTACGAACGATGGACCCCAAAAATGCGGTCATCAAACAAGGTATCAGTAGTCTCGAAAATGTAATGGTTGTGCCGGGTGCCGAAACCGCTTTTGAGGACAACAAGCCTGTGCCACATGGCGAAGTTCGGGATGTATGGTACTCGTCGAGTTCGCTGAATATGATGCGACGGATGCATGTGTACACGCCACCGGGATATGAAAAAAGTAACGCAAAATACCCGGTCTTTTATTTGCTCCACGGCGCTGGCGATGATGACTCGGGTTGGAACAGCATTGGCCGGGCGGGATTTATTCTTGATAATTTAATCGCTGCCGGACAGGCCAAACCTATGATTGTGGTCATGCCGAACGGCAGTATGCCCATGCCTCCTCAAACCGGTATGCCAAACACACAGGTGCTGAATAATATGCGGTCCATGTTTGCCAACGATTTTCTTAAGGACGTGATGCCGTACGTTGAGAAAACGTATCGGGTGCTGCCTAATCGCGAAAACCGGGCTTTGGCAGGTTTGTCGATGGGTGGGTTTCAAACGCTTGATGTTACATTGACCCGGCCCGAATTGTTCGATTATGTGGGCGTTTTCAGTTCCGGTTTTTTCGGATCATCTATCGACGAAGCCGAAACCAAATATGCTAAGGTGTTGAATGATCCCGCATTCAATAAAAACAAAAAACTGTTCTGGATTGGTATTGGAAAAGACGATTTTGTAATGGACGCTAACAAAAAAACACTCGCTCTGCTCGACAAGCACCAGATCAAATATCAATATAAAGAAAGCGCCGGTGGCCACACCTGGATTAACTGGCGGCAATACCTGAACGAGTATGCGCCGATGCTTTTTCGGTAATGTAATTAATGAACCAACCTTGATTAACCTCACTCAAAAACCACCCTGTAATATATCATGAACCTACGTTTCTTATTAACCAGCCTGCTGGTAAGCTACTGTACACTGGTTTTTGGTGCCAAAGTCGATTCGCTGGATATTCCGTCGGCAGTCATGCAGAAAAATCTGCGAGCAGTAGTCGTCACGCCTAACACCTATGCTAAAGGCAAAACGGTGTATCCGGTTTTATATCTGTTGCATGGCGGCAGCGGCAAGTTTAGCGACTGGATTTCTAAAACGCCCGACAAGATGCTGCTGCAAAATCTGGCCGACCAGTATAACCTGATTATCGTGACCCCGGAAGGCGAGCCACTAGGGGGTTACCTAGACAGTCCGTTTCAGAAAGACAGCCAGTTTGAAACGTATATCACGAAAGAAGTTATCGAGAAGATCGACAATACGTATCGCACCATTCGGGATCGTAAAGGCCGGGTTATCACAGGGTTAAGTATGGGTGGACACGGGGCGTTGTACCTGTCGACACGCCACCCCGACCTCTATTGCGCGGCTGGTAGTATGAGTGGAGCACTGGATTTGTCGGTCACTCATTGGAAGATTACTCCTGATTTTGCTAAACAGATAGCTCCTCGATTTGAGCGTATTCTAGGACCATTTGGCGCTACGCCAGACTTGTATGCTGCTAATTCGGTGGTTAATATGACTGATAAAATGAAAGTCAATGGATTGCCCCTGATCATTGATTGTGGCGTTGATGATTTCCTGATTGAGCCGAATCGAGAACTTCATCGGCGGCTGGTTTACAATCAAACGCCCCATGATTATACCGAACATCCCGGTGCTCACACCTGGGATTATTGGGAAAACTCACTGCCCTATCACGTCTTGTTTTTTCATAAAATATTGAAAGCAAATGGAACTGTAACGCCTTAAGCAATTAGGCAGATGAAGTTAAGTATCTACGGCATTGTATGACCCCATCGGGGTCATACAATGCCTGAAATTGTTTTTAATTGACTTACGATCAATCCCTAATCAAGGAGCTTGGGTGTTAATTGGCTAGCCTTCTATTTGATGAAAAGACGCACCTTCCTGAAAAATAGCTCTGCGGCTGGTCTGGTGGCAATTAGTACACCATATAGGATAGTTAACATTAGTGAAAAACAAGCCGCGCTGGAATCCAGCGCGGCTACGTCGTTTGTAGAGGCTTTCCAGAATCCGCCAATATCGGCGCGGGCGCAGGTTTGGTGGCATTGGATGAATGGCAACGTAACCGCCGACGGCATCACCCGCGATCTGGAAGCGATGAAGCAAATCGGGCAGAACAGAAATTGTTAATCTAATTTTTGTCACCGGGCCGGCGTTCCAGCATGACAAAACAATCCATTTTCTTTTTTATGAAACAAGCCTTCCTCTTTCTACTAACCCTTATTTATTCTGCCACATTTGGCCAGTCGGTAACTGTCAAAACCGAGAACGGCCAGATTGAAGGCGCTCATAACAAAACGGGCGATATCCGAATTTTTAAGGGTGTTCCATTTGCGGCTCCACCGGTTGGAGATTTACGCTGGAAAGCTCCGCAACCAGTTGCAAACTGGACGGATATTAAAAAATGTCAGGCATTTGGGCCGAGTCCGATGCAAAGCAAACCCGCGCCGTTTATGTATTGGTCGTCGGAGTTTCTGATTCCAGAGCAGCCCATCAGCGAAGACTGTCTCTACCTGAATGTCTGGACAGGCGCTAAGTCGACTACCGAAAAGCGTCCGGTTATTGTCTTTATTCCCGGTGGTGGATTTCGGAGTGGGGGCGGAGCTTGCCCTATTTACGATGGTGAAGCGATGGCGAAAAAAGGAATTGTATTTGTCAATATTAACTATCGTCTTGGCGTTTTCGGCTTTCTGGCCCACCCCGAATTGTCGCAAGAGTCGGGCCATAGTGCGTCGGGTAATTATGCGCTGCTGGATATGATTGCGGCACTGCGCTGGGTTCAGAAAAACATAGCCGCTTTGGGTGGCGATCCCGGTAACGTTACGGTAGCCGGACAGTCGGCGGGGGCGTTTGCGGTTAACTTTCTAACAGCATCACCCTTGGCAAAAGGACTTTTTCAGCGCGCCATTGCCGAGAGTGGAGGCAGTTTCGTCGCCAGTCCTATTCGCCCTAAACTGACGCTACAAAGCGCCGAGCAACAGGGCGTTTCGTTTGCTAAATCGGTGAATGCTGGTTCGCTGAGTGAACTTCGGGGGAAGTCGGCCGATGATATTCTGAAAGCAACGGGTGGCCTGAGTTCGCCCATTGTCGATGGGTACGTGGTGCCGGAGTCTGTCATGGACATTTATACGCATGGGCAGCAAAGTGATGTTCCGCTCATTGTCGGCTGGAACGAAGACGATAAAATAATGGGTCCTCCCGCCAAAGCCGACGCATTTCGGGAACAGGCGAAAAAACGGTTTGACAGCCGCGCTGATGCGTTTCTAAATGTCTATCCGGCAAAAACGGACGATGAAGCCGCGCAGTCACAGGGAAACAGCAACCGGGACGAATCCTTTGGTATTCAGGATTATACGTGGGCTAGAATGCAGACAAAAACGGGCAAATCGCCAGTGTATGTCTACAACTTCAATCGTAAATTACCCGCAGCCAATCCGCAATCACAGTTTGGCGCGTTCCATTCTGGCGAGATCGTATATGCCTACAATAACTTAAAAACCTTGAATCGGCCGTGGGAAGCCGTCGACCAGCAACTGGCCGATGCCATGTCGTCGTACTGGGTAAATTTTGCCAAAACGGGCAATCCTAATAGTAAAAACTTACCAAATTGGCCCGCCTACAAACCAGAATCAGAAAATGTACTTATTCTGGATAAAACCATTGAAAGCAAGCCGTTACCAACCAAATTGCAACTTGCTTTCTGGGAGCAGTATTATGGAGTCAATAAATGAGTTTTTGCAATGACTTTTTATTTATTACCTATCAACTCATGAGGAAAAGAAACATCTGTATCGGTTTGCTGAGTCTGTTCTCCGCATCTGTTACGTTCGGTCAAAACTGGACAGAAACCAAGTCGGGAAATTGGACGAAAGTCTCTAATAAAAATGGTAAGACGCTGGGTTACGCTACTGCATCAGGCGTAAAATTGCTGGCGGATAAGGGATTGGCTTTTAAAGACTTAAATAAAAATGGCAAGTTAGATAAATACGAAGATTGGCGATTGTCGGTCGATGTTCGGGCCAAAGATTTGGCCTCGAAAATGACCGTTGAGCAAATCGCCGGGCTAATGCTTTATAGCAAACACCAGCCCATTCCGGCAGCGGCAGGCGGTCCATTTGCCGGCACCTACAACGGGAAAATCTTTGCTCAAAGCGGAGCCAAAGTTGCCGATTTATCGGACCAGCAACAGGTATTTTTAACGAAAGACAACGTGCGGCATGTGCTGATTACCTCGGTGCAAAGCCCGGAAGCGGCTGCCGAATGGAACAACAATGCACAGGCATTGGTGGAAGGGCTGGGGCTGGGTATTCCCATCAATAGCAGTTCCGATCCTCGTCACGGCACCCGCGCCGATGCTGAATTTAACGCTGGAGCGGGTGGAGCCATTTCCATGTGGCCGGGTTCACTGGGCTTAGCCGCTACGTTTAACCCTGAATTAGTGCAACGGTTTGGCCAGATTGCCGCCACCGAATACCGGGCGTTAGGTATTGCTACGGCCCTGTCTCCGCAAGTTGATTTGGCTACAGATCCCCGATGGAATCGCGTTAGTGGCACATTTGGTGAAGATCCAAAGTTGGCTACTGACATGGCGCGGGCTTATATTGATGGCTTTCAAACATCAACGGGGGCCAATGAAATTACGGGCGGCTGGGGCTACAGCAGTGTCAACGCGATGGTGAAACACTGGCCCGGTGGTGGTTCGGGAGAAGGTGGTCGTGATGCGCACTATGGTTATGGCAAATATGCGGTGTATCCGGGCAAGAATTTTGAGAACCATTTTATGCCGTTCCTGAATGGAGCGTTCAAATTGAACGGCAAAACGCGCATGGCGTCGGCGGTGATGCCCTATTACACGATTTCATTCGATCAGGACAAAAAGTATGGCGAAAATGTAGGTAATAGTTATAACAAATACATTATTCACGACCTGCTGCGGACCAAATACAAATACGACGGTGTGGTATGTACCGACTGGCTAATTACGGCTGATGAAACGGCTGTCGATGTATTTCTGACGGGCAAATCATGGGGTGTTGAAAAATTGTCACTTGCTGAACGACATTATAAAATTCTGATGAATGGCGTTGATCAGTTTGGGGGTAATAACGAATCCAAGCCGGTGACAGACGCGTATCAAATGGGCGTTAAGGAACACGGCGTTGCGTTTATGCGCAATCGGTTTGAGCAATCGGCCGTTCGACTCTTGAGAAATATTTTCCGGACCGGGCTTTTTGAGAATCCGTATTTAGATCCACAGATTTCGCAGAAAGCGGTTGGCACGCCCGAGTTTATGAAAGCCGGTTATCAGGCACAGTTAGAATCGGTGGTGATGCTGAAAAACAAAGCCAACGCATTGCCGCTCACAAAGGGCAAAACGGTTTACATTCCGAAGCAGTTTACGCCAGCGGGCCGCAATTTCCTGGGCATGGAAACACCCGAAAAACGGGATTATCCAATTAGTCTGGCGATCGTAAAAAAATACTTCACCGTGACGGATAATCCTGCCGAAGCCGATTATGCGCTGGTGTTCATTCAAAGCCCTAATTCGGGTGGTGGCTACAGTTCTGCCGATGCCAAAGCGGGCGGCACGGGGTACGTTCCGGTCAGTTTGCAGTATAGTGATTACACCGCTCAGGGAACCCGCGATCCAAGTATTGCGGGTGGTGATCCGCTGGAGAAATTCACAAACCGGACTTACAACGGCAAAACGGCCAGGACAATCAATAGTTCGGATTTAGGCATGGTTACAGACACGTATGCCAAGATGAAAGGCAAGCCGGTAATTGTGGCGCTGCAAGTGTCGAACCCTACGGTTGTGCAGGAATTTGAGAAACAATCGAATGCTATTCTGGCTCATTTTGGTGTTCAGGATCAGGCATTATTAGAGATTCTGACAGGTGTTCATGAGCCTTCGGCCCTGTTGCCCATGCAACTACCCGCCGACATGAAAACCGTAGAAACGCAAGCGGAAGACGTTCCCCGCGATATGACTTCGTATGTGGATTCGGACGGTAATCGCTATGATTTTGGGTTTGGTCTGAACTGGAAAGGCGTCATAAAAGATGCCCGCACGTCGAAGTACAAACAGGCTGTGATAACCCTGAAGTAAGCGATTATCATGGCTCTGAGTCGAATGGCTGGAGCCATGATAAGTAATTATCATTTCTGGAAACCCTGTATGTGGTGTCGGCGGGGCCGCCCACGCGGTACTAATAACCGACAAGTTAGGTTTCTCAAAACCTACTTTAGACAATGTAAGTAGGTTTTGAGAAACCTAGCCTAGCTGCTTTAAGAAGCTGCCAGCACATACAAAAAT
>CAXVWN010000451.1:0-6287 GCA_964263725.1 Spirosoma sp. | reverse complement strand
GTCTACAACGCCATGCTCTACGAACAACCGGAAATCATTGTGCCGGAAGACGTGCGGCTGAAGGCATACGAATCTGTAGCGAGAATGCTGGAGTTGAGCGATCCGGCGTCCGGCAAATAGTGCTAACAAACCAAAAGACTATGAACTGGCGAGATTACATTACCTCAGACCCAACTATTATGTTTGGGAAACCCGTCATAAAAGGCACACGAATTCCTGTTGATTTGATTTTAGAGAAGTTGGGTAATGGTGAAACAATGCCACAACTATTGATTTCCTATCCGCGTATTAAGGAAGAAGCGCTGTATGCCTGTTTATTATTCGCTTCAGAAGCCGTGAAAAACGAGGTGGTCTATGCCCAAGCTGGATGACCTATCTTTTGTCGCCGATGAAATTTTTGATTTCGCTGTTGTTAAACAATTACGAGACAAAGGCTACTCTGTTCTGGCTATAGCTGAATCATTCTTTAGCATACCTGACCCGCAAGTGTTGCAGATTGTCACTGACCGAAAGGCTATTTTACTTACTGAAGACAAAGATTTTGGCGAACTTGTCCATCGGCTTCGTATGCCACATTGTGGTATTTTATTGGTTCGGCTACTAAAAATAAGCAGCGCTGAAAAATCACAACGAATATGCGAGGTTATCGAAAAGCTGGGCAACGAACTTCGCAATAGCTTTTCGGTCCTAAGCAATGACCAACTACGCATTCGACCGGCTCAACCTAACTAAAAATGCCCCATCAATTCGATTTTCTGGTTATCGGCTCCGGTATTGCGGGCCTGAGTTACGCCACCAAACTGGCGATGCACTTTGAAAAGTTGCAGCAAGACATAAAAATTGGCGTGATAACGAAGGTTCAAGCCGATGAAACCAACACCAAATATGCCCAGGGTGGGATTGCGGCTGTATGGTCGGAAGATGACTCGTTTGAGAAGCACATCGAAGACACGATGGTAGCGGGCGATTTTTTGAGCGACCGTCACATTGTGGAAATTGTTGTTCGGGAAGCACCGGGACGCATCCAGGAATTGATTAACTACGGTACCCGATTTGACAAAGAGCACGGCGGTACAGATTACGACCTCGCCAAAGAAGGAGGCCATTCCGACTTCCGGATTCTTCATTTTAAAGACATTACCGGTGCTGAAATTGAACGGGCCTTGCTCGAAAAGGCGAATTCACTGAAATCCATTGAGATCTTTACGCATTTCTACGCGGTCGAACTCATTACACGTCACCAACTCGGCGAGACCGTTCACCGCTACGATACGGATAATAAGTGCTTTGGCGCCTACGTATTAAATACCCAGACAGGCGAGGTTGAGCAGTTTTTAGCCAAAACAACCTTACTGGCCACTGGTGGTATTGGCAATATTTATCAGAACACAACCAACCCCAGTATTGCCACCGGCGACGGTATTGCGATGGCTTACCGCGCCAAGGGTATTGGCAAGGATATGGAGTTCATTCAGTTTCACCCCACAGCACTGTATGAGCCGGGTAAAAAACCCAATTTCTTAATTTCGGAAGCGGTACGCGGCTTCGGTGGTGTGTTACGGACTCGAACCGGCGAGACGTTCATGGAAAATTATGACCCTCGCCTGTCGCTGGCTCCGCGCGACATTGTGGCCCGAGCCATCGACTCCGAAATGAAAAAGGCCGGTGATCCACACGTCTATCTAGATGTTACCCATTGCGACTACGAGAAATTCATTGAGCATTTCCCAAACATCACGGCTTATTGTCGTGACCATTTAGGGCTGGATTTACGCAAAGATTACATCCCGGTTGTGCCTGCCCAACACTACCTCTGCGGGGGCGTTCGGGTAAATGAATGGGGCCAAACGAACATTCAATTCCTTTATGCCGTCGGCGAATGTTCCTGTACTGGTTTGCACGGCGCTAATCGACTGGCATCAAACTCACTACTCGAAGCAGTGGTATTTGGTCATCGGGCTTATGAGAAAACGGTTGAATTACTAGATCAGGCCGTTTTACCCGAAAACATACCAGCCTGGAATGACGCCGGCACAACTCACCCCGAAGAGTTGGTACTCGTGACTGAGATGAAGAAAGAATTAGAGTCGATTATGTCGAACTACGTCGGTATTGTACGGACGAACCGACGATTGAAACGGGCTATGGACCGGCTTGAACTACTCTATTTAGAACACGAAGAACTTTATCGTCAATCGAAAGTGTCGGTGCCCATTTGCGAACTCCGGAATATGATTGAAGTCGCTTATCTGGTTATTAAAATGGCCATGGCCCGTCGCGAAAACAGCGGACTGCATTTTAATTTGGATAATGTAAAGTAGTACGATGGCGCGCAGAAAAAATGTAGTCCGATTGGGTCAAATAAGCATATATCTTCTGCCGCCTAAAATCGGCGTAACGAACAACCCGGACTTTGGGAGGAAATGGGCAAAGTTTGGGATGATGTAATTACCTTTGGCAACCCTGTCTCCGCAGCCATCAGGTAATTCATGAACCAGCAAGACATACTCGACTTCATCAACCAGAGCGATAGTCCAAAAATCAAATATGCGTTTACCGATATTGATGGAGTTCTTCGCGGAAAAATAATTCACCGCCAGAAATTCCTGGATGGACTAACCGATGGTTTTGGCTTTTGCGATGTTGTTTGGGGATGGGATTCTTCGGACACTCCATATGATAATGGCCGCACAACGGGCTGGCATTCAGGCTATCCTGATGCCCCGGTTCGTATCGACGTTTCCACGTTTCGGCAATTGCCTTGGGAGGATAACATCCCGTTTTTTCTGGCCGATTTTAGTTCAGCCAAAGATGATAATGCCTTGGCGGCCTGCCCGCGCTCATTGCTCAAGCGTATCGCAGCCCAGAGTAAGCAAATGGGCTTCCACGCCGAATTTGCCCAAGAATTCGAGTGGTTTAATTTCCGGGAAACCCCCCAAAGTCTCCATAAAAAAAACTTCCAGCAACTGGAACCACTGACGCCGGGTATGTTCGGGTATTCCATTTTGCGTCCTTCGCTGGAAAGCGCGTTTTACCACGATCTATTTGACCTGTTAGCGCAGTTCGATGTGCCCCTCGAAGGATTGCATACCGAAACCGGACCGGGTGTTTACGAAGCGGCCATTATGCACGACGAAGTTGTTCGGGCAGCCGATAAGGCGGCTTTGTTCAAAACAGCCGTCAAGGAAATTGCGTATCGGCATGGGGCTGTTGCTACGTTTATGGCCAAATGGAACGCTGATTTGCCCGGTTGTAGCGGCCACATCCACCAAAGCCTCTGGAATCCGGAACAAACGCAAAACCTATTTTACGATCCGGCGCAACCCGATCGCATGAGCGAATTAATGCGTCAGTTCATAGCGGGTCAACTGTATTGCTTACCGCATATTACACCCATGTTTGCCCCGACAATCAACAGTTATAAACGATTGGTTGAAGGTGCCTGGGCCCCCACAACGATAACGTGGTCTGTCGATAACCGGACTACGGCCCTGCGCGTGCTAAACTCAACCGAAGCTTATACCCGCGTCGAGCATCGTGTGTCGGGCGCCGATACCAACCCGTATTTGGCTATAGCAGCTTCTCTGGCATCAGGTTTGTACGGAATTCGTCATAAGCTGACTCTAGACATCCCCGCTTCTATTGGAAATGGCTACGCTGATAAACGAAATGGTATATTGCCTACGAATTTGGACGAAGCCACTCGAGCAATGGCTAGCTCGCCCATTGCGGCTGAACTCTTCGGTGCGGAGTTTGTTGACCATTTCACCCGCACACGCGACTGGGAATGGCGGCAATATCTGCGGCAGGTCAGTGATTGGGAATTGAAACGTTATTTTGAGATTATCTAATGCGTCTTGTTGATTATCCTACCATCATAAAAAACGCCTGGGCGGATTTTGATGGGTCTGTACAGATTGAAACGATTGAAGACATTAGTGCGCGGGTTTCGACCAACCACGTCTTCAAAGTCACATTTGACGATGACAGTCATATTATTGCCAAACTATCTTATTTCGGCAAATACGAACAGTTTCTGGAAGATCACCGCATTATTCACGCGTTGGCCAACAACCTGCTATATCCATTCGAGAATGTATTAGCGAAATCGCTGGTGCGCGATGGACAGGTTTATACGTATCGGCACCGTGATGGCTTTGTGGATGCCTGGGTTGTGTTTTATAATCCCATTCGCATACAGCTAAAATTACCACGTCGGTTAGATGAGCACCATATTCAAAAACTTGGTGCTCAGGTCGCTAAGTTTCATAAAGCGTGTTCACGCGTAAGCACCGTACTACCCAAATCCAGCAAAACCCTTCGGTCAGATGTGTGGGATTTATTGGATTTGCTAGAGACAGAAGCCGGGCAGTTTGAACATCGAATGCATGTAAACGAACTGAAACGCCAATGCGAGTTATTTCTGGAAAACCGGCAGAAACTCGTGGCCAAAACAGTTGAAACCATGCCCGTATTTGTCGATTGGAACATCGGCAACTTTTCGGTGACAGACAATCTCGAATTGTATTCGCGCTGGGATTATGACTGGTTCCGCATCAGTTACCGGGTCATGGACTTTTATTTTTTCAGTCGGGTTGTTTCCAATGCAGGTGACCGAACGGTATTTAGTTACGTAATCGGGCCAATGATGGAAGACCGGTTCTTGCTGTTCTTAAAAGAATATCACAAGGTTTTCCCCCTCACGGAAAACGAAATTCGGTTCTTTCCCGAAGCCTATCGCTTTTTCATCCTCAACTACGTCATTAAATACGGTCGTTATTTTTTCCACCGCACCTACGCGACTAAGCTCCAGCGCGAGGCATACGAGACATACTTCCCATCTATTGAGAAATTTGACGCGGAGAAAATCCTGAAAGCCTTGGGACTATAAGTGCTCTTCACATAAATGACTTTCTCGGCGGCAGGGCGTCAAATTGTCACACCAGGCAGTAGAATGTAGCTTAGTGATGACTAATTTACCAGACTTGCCCTTATTAATAAAGTCTATCCAACAGGGCAGTGAACCGGCTTTCAGGCAATTCTATGAACATACCAAAAGTCGGGTCTTTTCGCTGGCACTGGGTTATGTTCGCAATCGGGAAGACGCCGAAGAAATTACGCAGGATACATTTATCGAGGTATTCCGATCGGCGAATGCTTTCAAAGGTGATGCCAGCGCTACTACCTGGCTTTATCGAATTGCCATCAATAAGTCGCTGGATTTCCAGAAACACCAGAAGCGGCAGAAGCGATTTACTTTCTTTACCAACCTATTCGATACCCACACCGGAGAGGCATTACACCAGCCTACCAACTTTTTCCATCCTGGTATCGCTCTCGAAAATCAGGAGCATGCAGCTATGCTCTTCCGGGCCATTAACAAACTCCCCGATAAACAGAAAACGGCTTACCTCCTGGCAAAAGTTGAGGGGATGAACAATATTGAAACGGCCGGAGTAATGACCGTAAGCGTTGGGGCCGTTGAGTCACTATTGCAGCGGGCTACCGAGAATTTGAAAAAACAATTGGCTGGTTTATATAAAACTCTACAGAACCCGTAGGAATCCTGAACTTTTGTCGTCTTAATCAATATGGAACCGGAAAAAGAGACGTGGATAAATGATGTATTGGGTAGTCTGACTAACATACAGCGGGCTGAGCCCAGTCCATTTTTATTCGCAAAAATTCAGAATCGATTCATTCATGAGCAGCAAACGGTTTATGTATCGGACAAAACCGTGTGGACAGTAGTTGCCTCGTTTGCCTTGCTGGTGTTCCTTAACTGGCAAATAATCAATTGGCTTACCACGTCGAATACGCATCAGGTCAATAATTTAAATACCGTAGTTTCGGACATGCAGCTATATCCGAAAACGAATCAACTCTACGATCTATGGAGCGAACGAAACTACTGACAGTTGCCGTTATTGGCCTTCTGCTGCTCAACCTCCTGACTGTTGGTTTTCTGATAGTTAAGCCAATACGCAACCAGCCACCTCATCCTGACCACCGGCCCGGACCACCCGGCAATGAGGGTCCGGAGTCTATTATTGTATATTGGCTCCATTTTAACCCAACTCAGCAAAAACAGTATCATCAATTAGTTATCAAACATCGGATCCAGACGCGGAATTTGAGTAGTCATATGGTCCAGCTATATAAAGATTATTACGGGTTGCTGGCTTCAGATCAGCCATATTCGAAAAGGGCGAATGCCTTGAGTGAGCAAATTGCGGCTAATCAGCGAGCGCAGGCTGAACTTAATTTTGACCACTTCAAGCAAATCG
>CAXVWN010000450.1:0-4710 GCA_964263725.1 Spirosoma sp. | reverse complement strand
GGAAAATCGCTCAGTTCTGTAACGTTCAGGTTAGTTCGGTAATCGAAGCGATCGACGCCGAGACGATTTACGACGTGCCGTTGCTGATGCAAAAGGAGCGACTCGACCAGCGGGCGCTCTACGTGCTTGATCTGTACAATGACAAAGATGCCGATCTGGATTCCTGGAAGGCCTTTCTGGGCCGATTGAAAAATCCGGGACACACTGTCAAGATAGGGTTAGTCGGTAAATACGTAGAATTGCACGACGCGTACAAATCCATTGCTGAGTCGTTTATTCACGCGGGTGCAACGAATGAGTGTAAAGTAGAACTGGAGTGGATTCAGTCCGAAACGCTGATCGACGATCACCATTGTGCCGCTGTCCTGAGTCAATTGGATGCGGTGTTGGTGGCCCCCGGCTTTGGAGAGCGGGGTATCGAAGGAAAAATCAATGCCGTGCGCTTCGTTCGGGAGCGGGGTATTCCGTTTCTGGGTATTTGCTTAGGTATGCAAATGGCCGTTATTGAGTACGCCCGAAACGTAATGGGTATTCCAGATGCGCACTCAACGGAGATGGAGCCGCACACGGCCAACCCCGTTATCAGCATGATGGAGGAGCAGAAAAGCATTACTGACAAAGGGGGAACTATGCGTCTGGGGGCTTATGCCTGCAAACTCAAGCGGGATTCTTTGGCGCATCATATTTACGGTAAAACGCAAATCAGCGAACGCCACCGCCACCGGTACGAGTTCAACAATGATTATCTGGAGGCTTTTGAAAAGTCAGGATTTCGGCCGACGGGTATCAATCCTGATACCGGGCTGGTCGAAATTGTTGAACTGAAAGGCCATCCCTGGTACGTAGGTGTACAATTTCACCCCGAATTAAAAAGTACGGTCATGAATCCGCACCCGCTGTTTGTGCAGTTTGTGAAGGCAGCTCTTACCTATAGTCAGAAAAAAAACGCGGCAACCACATCAGACATATCGACCGCCCGTGTAGAAACGGCTGACGTGGTTGATTAAGCGCCCAGATTGGCGTAATTTTGCATGAAATTCAGTTTGCCGGTTGAGCCAGATCGCCGGGCAGTTTACGACGTGTCGTTTCTAAACAGAAAACCCTGTCGAGAGGACGATACACCAGAACTGCCCGGTGGCCCGGTTTGAACGACAAGCTACAAACTACAGAAATGGATCGTAATCAAATTATTGGCATTGTCCTGATTTTGGCGATGCTGGTCGGCTACCAACTGCTGGTGCCGAAACCTGCGCCCGAAAAACCGGCTGCTCAACAAACACAGACTACCAAACCGACAACGGCATCCGGGGTTGCTGCCGCTATCAATAAAGCTGAACAACCCCTCGATTCGGCTGCGGCCAAAGCTCAATTTGGTGATTTTGCTACCGTTGCCACGGGTCAGGCCCGCGATATTGTCGTTGAGAATAAAGACATTAAAGTAACATTCAGTACGCATGGTGGCCGGGTAAAAGAGGTTGTTCTGAAGAGTTACAAAACCTACAATCAAAAACCGCTGGTCCTGATTGATGAACAAAGCAGCAAAACCCTTCTTGAGTTGCCAACCAACCGCGGCAAGGTCGATTTGCACCAACTGTATTATCAGACAACGGCTCAAAACGGCACCGTAAGCGGCCAGTCGCAGCAAATCGTGTTTCGGGCTGAGGTAGCGCCGGGCCAGTCGGTTGAGCAGATTTATACCATTCCTGCCGAAGGCTATGTGCTGGATTATAACCTGAAGCTGGATGGGCTGGCTAACACGCTGGCCACGGGTGATATCCGGTTCTTCTGGGAGGATAAAATGCGGCAGTACGAAAATGACCTGTCGAATAACCGGAAGGCGGCTACAATCGACTACTTAACGGCCGACGAGAATTTTGAGAAATTAACCGAAGGGGAAAGTAATCAGGAAGCTACCCTGGAGGAACCGGTACAATGGTTTACGATTAAGCACAAGTACTTTCTGTCGGGTTTTGTGGCTAAAAACAGTCCAATGCCCAAAGCGACGTTTAAAGCCCTGGTTGATCCGGCTGACAGCAGTGTTGTGAAAACGGCCATCGCCGACGTAATGCTGCCGATTGCCGATGTGAAAGCGGGAAAAGGTCAATATAAATTTTATTACGGCCCCAATGATTTTCAGTTACTGGGTAGCGTGGCACCTGAGTTCGATCAGAATGTGTACCTGGGGTACTCGGTTTTGAAACCGATTAACAAATACTTTTTTGTGCCGGTTTTTAACTTCCTGGAGAAGTTTATCACCAATTATGGCTTACTGATTATTGCGCTTGTGGTGTTTGTGAAACTGATTCTAACACCGTTAACCTACAAGTCATACATCAGTATGGCCAAAATGCGGGTCCTTCAGCCTGAGCTAAACGAGATGAAGGAGCGCGTTGGAGATGATATGACCAAGCAGCAGGCAGAACAAATGAAGCTGTATCAGGAGGTGGGTGTTAGCCCGTTGAGTGGGTGCATTCCGGTTCTGGCGACCATGCCTATTTTGTTTTCGCTGTTTATGCTCTTTCCGAATTTGATTGAGCTGCGTCAGAAATCATTCCTATGGGCTAATGACCTATCGACTTACGATGCGTTCATTACGTTTCCAACGATTCCCTTCATTGGTAGCCACCTGAGTTTATTTACGGTGCTGATGACAGCCTCGTCCATCGCCTACGCCTACTACAACAACCAGACGACCCCAACTCAACCGGGACCTGTGAACATGAAAGCGATGAGTTATATATTTCCGCTCATGTTTATGTTTGTCCTGAACTCGTATCCCGCCGGTCTGACGTTCTATTATTTTGTCTCGAACGTAGTTACGATTGCTCAGCAACAACTCATTCGCCGATTTGTGGACGAAGATAAAATCAAGGCGCTACTGGACGAAAATCGTCGGAAAAATGCGGCTGGCGAAGGCAAGAAGCCCGGTGGATTCCAGGCCCTGCTGCAAAAACAGCTTGCCGCTGCCGACGAAGCCCGTAAAAATGCCGATGAAGCACAAAAAAGAGCAAAGTCTAAAAATAAATAGTGAATACTGTAGTGTGAAGCGTGTAGAATAACAAAAAAGATTATTCAGCCTTTAATAGCCTGCACGCTTCACACTATAGTATTCTCTTAAAAGCAACGTGCGAGCGTTGCTTTTGTGCATTAACCCAAATGAACATGAACGGTAGGTTTTGTTGGTTTAAACAAGTAGCCATTGTCTTCGTTGGATTAGCAGGCTGGCAAACTGCCACGGCGCAGATTACACCTGACGTTCAGAAACGCTATACGGCGGCTGTAAAACTGGTGCAGACGGGCGATTACGAACGCGCTAAATCAGATCTTAACGTACTCATTCAGCAGCGCGGCCCCCTGGCTCCTTACGCCAGTTATTATTACGCCATCGCAACGTATCGGCAGAAAAACTTCACCCAATCCCGGCTGATGCTTAAGCAGTTGGTGGAATTATTTCCCGATTGGCGAAAGATGGCCGATGCTTCGTATCTACTGGCGGCCAATGCTATGGAGATGGGCCAGTATGAAGAGGCCGTGACGGCTTTGCAAACGATTGGCGATCCCGCTTTACGAGCTGATATCACGAAACTAGAGCAGAATTTTCTGCCGCGTATTACAGACCTGACCCGACTGAAGCAGCTTAACAAATCCTTCCCGAACGATCGGGTAATAGGACTGACATTGATTGATCTGATTCAGCGAACGGCCAGCGATAAGGACGATCTCGAACTGTCGGACCGGCTTACAAACCGATTCGGTATTCCGACCGTGGCCACAACGCAACCTACCGCTACCACAGCCCAGGCTTCGGCACGGGCTTCGGGTTCCCGACCCACTACGTCTGTTATGCAGCCAAATCGAAACGCCCGTTCGAAGGGATATTATAATGTGGCCGTTATGTTCCCCTTTAGGGTAGATGAATTTAGTGCTGACAAGCGACTGCGGCCAAATCAGTACGTCTATGATATATATGATGGCATCAAAATGGCCAAAGCCAAGTTGCAGGAGGAGGGCATTACGGTGAATTTATTCGCTTACGACCTTGATAATGACGCCAACAAAACGCTTGAATTAATCAATAGCCCGGCCTTTGCCCAGACTGATTTAATTATAGGGCCGCTTTATGTAGAGCCCAATCGAATCGCGTCGGCTTATGCGAATCAGAATAATATCCTGCTTCTGAATCCTATCGCCACCAGCAGCGAGTTAGTGGTCAATCAGCCAATGTCGTTTCTGGCGCAGCCATCTATGAATCAGCAGGCGGTGAAAGTTGCCGAGCACGTGCAAAATCTTAACGGTGGGCGTCGGGTGGCCATTTATTTCGGGTCGTCTCGCAAAGATTCGCTGATGGCCATTGCCTATCAGGCTGAATTGACCCGGCAAAATTACCAGATTGTCGATTTTCGGAAGGTAAGCGGTACGGCGCAGGCAATGGCCGATGCCATGCAGTTTGCCGGCATAACGGCTGGAACACGTTCCGCGAATGTAACTGCTCAACCAGCCGGCATTGCCCTTGGCCACGTTTTCTTTGCCAGCAGCAATGATGACGATGGGGCGCGGATGCTTGACGCTCTAAGCCGCCGACGGGTAGCCGGGCCGTTGATTGCGACAGCTTCGGCTTTCGATTTCTATAAAAATCCGCTATCAACCTTCTCCCGCCGGGAGTTATATTTATTGTACCCCGATTTTATTGATCCATTGCGGGAGCCGGTT
>CAXVWN010000449.1:0-6879 GCA_964263725.1 Spirosoma sp. | reverse complement strand
TTTTACTGAGCACGACTCTAGTTAATCTTAACGTGTTATCCAGTAAAATAGAGCACCGCCATACTGTCTAAACTACGTAATCGCATCAGGATACAGCAGTATATTAATAGCTACTACGCTGAATTAGGCTTTGAGCATCTTGTAATCTTTCTTTGAATTCAATATGCCAAATACCATTTTTGGAAAGAAACGATGAAGCAAGTAAATCAACTTCGTGTCACCGACCCGGATGGTAAACTGATCCCTTTTGAGGGCTGAAATGAGTGCCTTCACTAATTCTTCTGCCGTAATTTTCTTGTCATTTCGAGCAGCGGTCATTTCAGTTGCCACGACAGGCGGTAAAAGTTCAAATACTTTTAGTTTGCTGTTAATTACCTCCAAATGCTTTCTCAATGACTCGGTATAAAAACGTAAGGCCAATTTAGAGGCTGCATAGGTGGGTTCCAGTAGGGGAGGAACGTAACCAAGGATTGAGGTCGTATTGATGATAGCCCCTTCAGGTCTGGACTTTAGCATCTCCAAGAATAGGTTATTCAACCGGATTACACCCAGATAATTGACATTCATTTCATAAGTTGCATCGGTTAAATTCAACTCGTTAGCAACCCCAAGATTATGCGGTTTTGTCAATACACCGGCATTGTTATAGAGAATATCGATGCCGCCAGTCTCCTTAATTGTGTTAAACAGCTTTTTCGCATCCGCTTCGCTGGATGCGTCACTCTGAATTGCCGTTAGGCTTGGATAGAGTTTCTTAGCGGCATCTAATTTCTCCTGATTTCTACCCGTTATTATCACGGTGGCACCATTAGCCAGAAATTGCCTGGCAGCTTCCAGACCAATGCATGAAGTCCCACCCGTAATCAATATTTTTTTGCCTTTTATTTCCATGAGATAAGCTGTTTTTAGCTTTGCAATTCGAGAGTTTACAGGCTAAAAAGTATAGTTAGCGTGTAAAAATTAGCGGTTATACTTTTTGATTTTGCGTATAGGCTTTTGGCGTAACCGATTATGTTTCAGTTCATAGGAGGCTTTTTTATAGTACGTTCCAATTGAAAACGAGTTTGATTTTTTACAATCTCAATTCCGTTTCTCAAACAAAGAGTGACTTCGCATATGATCTCACCCTTTGTTTAGTACTGGTTGGGCAGGTTTATACGCGGGAGCTGTTCAACAAAAGCAACGCATTTTCAGGTGACGCCAGCATTGCCTGATACATACCTTCTGTAACACCACTTCGTACAGTGAAATTATCCATCAATAAGGCTTCTAGAAGATCGGTCGCAATAACCTCGGGTACTAATTTCGGGGCGTCTAAGCTAGCCGTCATTTCGGTCTCAACCAGTGGAGGGAATACCTCAAATAGTTTTACCTGGGTGCCCTCTCGTTCCAGATAGAGTCTTAACGATTGAGAATAGGAGTGTAATGCAGCTTTTGACGCTGAATAGGTAACCGCATAAATGGATGGTACATAGGCTAATATTGACGCTACATTTACAATCGCAGCATCACCTCTTTCAATAAGGGACGGCAGGAATTGATTGGTCAGGTTCACAACCGCATGAAAGTTGATATCCATTTCCTGTTTAGCTTTTGCGTCATAGTCTTTCGTAAAGGTTGGGGGGATGTAGTAAGAAACGCCCGCATTATTGATCAGGATATCAATTCCGCCATGTTGATTTTTAACCGTATCAACCAGATTGGTAACATCAGCTTCATCGCTTACATCAGCGACTATATATGATGCATTTTTTAGGGATGCAGCCGCCGTTTTTAATTTCTCTTCATCACGGCCCGCCAGAATTACCTGTGCGCCCGCTTCAGTAATCGTTTTTGCGAAGCTTAATCCAATGCCTGAACCTCCACCGGTTATCAGCACTTTTTTGTTTTGAATAATCATTGATTTACTTTTTGTTAAATAATTCTTGTTCGAAAATCTACCTACTAGTATGTAGGTTGTTGGGGGAAATTTTTTTTAGCTCATTTTCAGCGACCGTCTCAACTGCTCGATGACGTCACGAAAATAGCTTTCGCCAGCCAGGCGGCCCATTTGTAAAGAGCCTGGTAGTGATACGAACCAACTGGTCACCATATCGTCCACCGAACCATCAAAATGAAACGCACCCGTGTCGATACCTTCTTTAAAAACGTCGGTTAGCCAGCTTCTGATACTACTTACGTATTGCCGAATGGTGAGTTGAATTTTTTCGGAAAGCGTATTATAGACTGAGCCAAAGGTGCTGATCATACAAAGCTTATGGCCATCGTTAAAGTAATTGATGTAATTCGAGAGAATGGCTTCAACCTTTTCAGCAGGGCTTGCGGTTCCCAGGTGTTTAATCATAGAAACAAAGTCGCTTTTATCCTTTTCAATCACGGCAATGGCCAGGTCCTCCTTTGCGGGAAAATAATGATGAATAGACGCGTTCTGAATATTCAGCTGTTCGGCCACTTGTTTATAGCTAAACGCCTGATAGCCTATCTGCTGGATAAGATCTCTACTCAATTCAACTATTTTTTCCTTCGTGCTGCTCATCATTTTACTAGAATCGAACAAATCTACCTACATGTAGGTAGATAAGCAAGTATATTCAATTATTTAATTCAAGTTTAAATTATTCCTTTCATTCTCATTCCTGAACTGCCGGAGTAGCTGTTTGCTCATCGATCTCCCGTTTCAGAATGTTTACCAGCAGTTTCATCTGCGTACTATCTTGAGCAACGCGGGCCACCAGAATACCACCCTCGATCATGGCGTACGCCTTTAGAGCAAATTCCTGGTAGTTCCATGCTGGATTAAACTCACCGTCCCGTATTCCTATTTCGAGCATATCGATCATGCCCTGCTGAACGGCACAAATCGTTTGGTGCACCTTTTCTCTAATCACGGGACTGGTATCATCCGCTTCCATCCCGAAGTTCATCATAGGACAGCCGCCCTGAACGGGTGGATTTAGCGGGTCGCTCAGGTAATCCAGCAGGCCAAAAAACTTTGCTCTGGCACCCGTAAATTTCCCCGCTTCTGCCGAAGTCTTGTCCAGAAACTGCTGGAGATTCCAGTCGACAGCGCAATTGGTAAGCTCCTCCTTGTTTTGAAAATGAACATACAGGCTTCCTTTCGCCAACTCGGTTGCAGCCATGATGTCCGTTACAGCCGTTCCGGCAACCCCTTTTGTATTAAATAACGGGGCCGTCTGTTCAATAATAAATTGCCTTGTTCGCTCGGCCTTATTCATGGTACCACTGGTTTCTGCCCTAACAATCATAAAGTGAACAAACGTTCATTTATTGCAACAAATAAAAAATATAGATTTTGTTAATAGGAAATGAACGATCGTTCACTTTGCATTTGCCCCATCAATCATGGCCATGATGATGGATAATTGAGTTGAATTAGATGAATTAAACAACCATGTATACGCACAACACAGCGCCAACCCGATTCGTAGCGGTTGACGGAATTCCCTTTGCTTATCGCCGTTTTGGCAAAACAGGTAACCAGCCTTTAGTTTTCTTTCAGTATTTTACTGGCACGCTGGACAACTGGGATTCGGCGGTCCTTGATCCGCTTTCGAAAGAGCGCGAAGTCATTATTTTCGATACGAAAGGCATCGCCAAATCAGGCGGGGAGCCAGCTCACACCATTGCCGACATTGCTAAAGACGCTGAGGCCTTCATCGACGCGCTTGGCCTGCTGAAAATTGACCTGTTTGGTTTTTCGATGGGCAGCTTTGTGGCCCAGCAGGTAGCGGTTGATCGGCCGGAGTTGGTTGATCGTATTATTCTGGTCGGTTCCGGGCCCCGAGGTGGGGAGGGATTGGAAACCTTTCGACCTGACGTTTGGGCTTTATTTGACAAGTCCTATGATCAGCCGGATGAACTGTTGCTCGATACCTTTTTTGCCCCTACCCAAACCAGTCAGGCAGCCGGTTGGCAATTCCTGGAACGCATCAGAGCCCGGCAAGAAGATCGGGATAGTGCGATCAGCGACAAGGTTATTCCTGCCCAGTTAGCTGCGATTGCGGAGTGGGGCAAAAAAAGTGCCCATTCCTTCGATTACCTAACCGAAATAAAACATCCAGTATTAGTCGTGAACGGCAGTAATGACATCATCTTCCCGACAGTCAATTCGTACCTGTTGCAACAGAATTTGCCGAATGCCCAACTACTTCTGTACCCCGATTCCAATCATGCTTCCCACTATCAGTTTCACGAGCACTTTGTCCGGCAAGTGAAGCTGTTCCTGAAGGAAGCACGTTAAGCGGTCTACTCTGGAAATAAGTCCGCAGTAGTCTCATTAAGAGGAGCATAACTGACTACCAAAAATCTGCCTTCTGGTGAGAGCAGATTTTTTTAATGCAGAAGTTATAGCATTGCTGACGGGCTACTCAGCCAGTTCGTTTAGCGCTTGCTTCCGCCTGAGTTTTTCCTGAATTTCCATAATCGCCTTTCCTCTGTTTTTGCGCAGTTTGTTCAGTACCGATTTGGGCTCACCCGTCTGATTGTATTTTTCTCCCCATTCGATCAGATCGACGATGAGGGGAACCAGATCAATCCCCTTGTCAGTCAGTGTATAGAGAAATTTAGACTTGTTGAGGGAAGACGCCCTTTTTGTCATAAACCCCTGGCTATGAAGCGTATTCAGACGATTAATCAAAATATTAGACGCAATTCCTTCCGCTGAGCCCATAAATTCACTAAACGAGCTTTTGTCCTCCAGGATCATATCCCGCAGGATCAAAAGCGTCCACTTGTCACCAAACAAGTCAAGCGAGTAGCTGATTGGGCAATTGGATCTTGAATTAATCGGTTTCATATCAACTGAAAATAGTTATTGCATTTTGCAATAACTTATACATACATTTGTCCTTGTATTTTGCAAGGTCTTCAGACTGCAAACATAAGTCATTTTTACCGAAATCGATGCAAACCGCTCTACCGGACCCTTCTGTAACACCTGCTTTAAGATCTTCACGCCTGACGTCCATTGATGCGGTGCGCGGGTTGATTATCGTGTTGATGGCCCTCGATCATGTGCGGGATTTCTGGAGTGCTACCCCATACCGGGCCGATGACGTAACCCAGGCTTCCGTCCTCTTATTTCTAACCCGGTGGGTCACTCATTTTTGTGCCCCTATTTTCGTTTTTCTGACTGGTGTAAGCATTTTACTCTATCAACAGAAACAGCCTGACAAGCAAGTCGTGAGCGTATTTTTGCTAACGCGCGGAGTCTGGATGATTTTCCTGGAACTCGCGGTGGTTGGCTTTTTCTGGCAGTTTAGCTACGATGTGATTTTTTTGCAGGTGATCTGGGCAATTGGCTGGTCGATGCTATGCATGGCGGGGCTGATCTGGCTCCCACGCTGGGTATTGGGTTCACTAGCTGCCCTACTGATAGTAGGGCACCAGCTATTAATCTATATTGAACCCGCGCAAATAACGGCGGATACGCTTGGCTGGATTTTCCTGCATCGACCGGTGCAATTTTTGCCTCTGGGAAGCGGCTTGCCCCCTTTATTTGCGGTATACCCATTAATTCCCTGGGTGGCCATTATGCTGGCAGGCTATTTGACTGGCTCGGTGTTTACCAGTACCCCGGCTCTGCGCAAGCGTCGGTTATTAGTTGGCGGCCTGACAATAATCGCTTTCTTTATTGTGCTGCGCGCATCTAACCTGTATGGCGATCCCAAACCCTGGGTTGTTCAGGAAAGAGGGATTGTTTATACCGTATTGTCATTTATCAGCATTAGTAAATACCCTCCCTCTCTATTATACGTGTCATTGACCTTAGGTGTGGCCTGTATCCTGCTGGTCGCTTTTGAAGGCGCCCAGTCTAAGTTCAGTAGAGTTATGATTGTTTTTGGTCAGGTGCCCCTCTTTTTTTATCTAATGCATATTCCCCTCATCAATGCCGGTGCAACCGTATGGACATATTTAACGTTTGGCCATGCGGTTAATCTGTTTTTTAGTCCGTCCGAATCGTGGCCCCCGGCGTATGCACCGAATTTAGGGCGACTATATCTGGTGTGGGTAGTGCTACTACTGGGCCTGTATTTTGCCTGTCGATGGTACGGAGCCTATAAACGTTCGCATTCTGCGTGGTGGCTAAAGTACCTATGATTCACATCATTCACTGATAAATCTGGATATGGGTAATCCAGTCCATTTGAGCCAGTTCTAGTTATGTCGAAAATTTCTTTTGCAAAATGTACCGGCTAAAATATAACGATCGTTATATTTGCAGCGTGAATACGTCAAAGACAGAAAAAACACGGCAGCATATTATTGCGACGACGGCAGGCCTTTTTAACAAAAAAGGCTATTCCGGTACATCCATCACCGATATCACCCAGGCCACCAGGCTAACCAGCGGTAGTATTTACGGCAACTTTAGCAATAAAGAAGAAGTTGCGCTAGCAGTGTTTGATTATAACTTGGCCAATTTTCGTAAAGTAGAGCAGGACGCGGTTAGCCGTTGTGCATCGAGTATCGATAAATTGCTGATGTGTGTGCAGGCTTACCACAGTTCCCAAGGGCTTCGGTTTCCGGAAGGCGGCTGTCCGATGCAAAATACGCTGACAGAAGCCGATGATACCCACGAAGCATTACGCAAGCGGGCAGCAGCGGGGTTATTACAATGGAAAAAAGATCTGGTCACGATTATTGAACAGGGCAAAGCGGCCAACGAATTTCGATCCGATACCGACGCTGAAAAAACGGCCCTGCATATTCTGGCCTTGATTGAATTCGGGTTTCTAATGGGGAGTGCTACCCAAAATCGGAAACAGGTGGATACCCTGCTGGATATGGCAACGGAGTTTATTCAAACAATTCGGGGATAATCCCCTTTTTTTAATCGAAAATATAACGATCGTTATA
>CAXVWN010000448.1:0-15461 GCA_964263725.1 Spirosoma sp. | reverse complement strand
TCATTGCCTTTTTAGCCGCTTTCTTCAACGTTACTTCGTATAAATCCGTCCGGCGATCTTTCAAAACCTGCACGGAACCATGTTCGTGCAGTTCTTTTAGTAAACTCAAATCGACGTCGGCAATAAGTACCATTTCGGTGTTGGCAGTGGCTTCGGCTTTCACCGCATTTGTCGGAAATTGAAAATCGGAGGGCGTAAACACCGCCGATTGAGCGTAGTTTATATCCATGTTCTGCACGCGCGGCAAGTTGCCCACACAGCCCGAAATAGCTACGTAACACTCATTTTCGATAGCGCGAGCCTGGGCGCAGTGACGCACCCGCGAGTAGCCATTCTGCGTGTCGGTCAGGAAGGGGACGAACAGGATTTGCATGCCCTGTTGAGCCAGAATCCGACCCAGTTCGGGAAACTCAACATCGTAGCAAATCAACATGCCAATTTTGCCACAGTCGGTGTCGAACGCCCGAATTTCGTAACCGCCAACCATGCCATAATGCTTCACTTCATTCGGCGTGATATGAATTTTTCGGTATTCTTCATAAGAACCGTCACGGCGGCAGAGGTAGGCTACATTGTAGAGCTTCCCATCGTCGTCTACGAGTGGCATGCTGCCGCCCACAATATTCACGTTGTAAGAAATGGCTAGCTCACAAAGTTTTTCACGCACCCGTTCGGTGAAGTCGGCCAGTTTACGAATAGCTACCGGCTCAGGCAGATCGTTGAAATCGGCCATCAGGGGCGTGTTGAAAAACTCCGGCAAGACCATGAAATCGGCCCGGTAATCGCTGACAGCATTGACAAAAAATTCGACCTGTTCCAGAAAGGCATCGAGATTTTTGAATAGCCTCATCTGCCACTGAATCACACCCAGCCGGATAATCGAGTCTGTATGAGGCTTTTTGTCTTTTTCGTCAACGTAATAAATATTGATCCATTCCAGCAGCGTCGCGTATTCCTTCGACTCCGAATCGCCGGGCAGATAGCCGCGCAACACTTTACGAACGTGAAAATCGTTGGAAAGCTGGAAGGTCAACGTTGGGTCGTAAATCTCCTTCTGCTTTACCTTCGTAATATACTCACGAGGTGATAAGTCGTCAGAGAATTTATTGTAATTGGGGATACGTCCACCGGCCAGAATGCCTTTGAGGTTCAATTGCTCGCAAAGCTCTTTACGGGCGTCGTAAAGGCGCCTGCCAAGGCGTAAATCACGGAAATCGGGATGGACAAATACCTCGATGCCATAGAGATAATCGCCATCGTCACTATGGGTTTTGAAGGTATAGCCTCCCGTAATCTGGAAATACGTGTGATTATCGCCAAACTGATCGTATTTGACTCGAATCGCCAGCGCACAGGCCACAACTTTGCCGTCTACTTCGACGCAAAATTGACCTTCCGGAAATATATTGAGCAGTTTGGTAATCTTACTCTTTTCCCAATAATCGCCCCCAATACCACTATAAACCTCAATCATGGCCTCTTTCAGGTCATGGTAGTCTGCTTTCTCTAAATTTCTGGTTTGAATATGCATTACTGCTCTTTTTCCTTCTTCGACTGTTTATAATAAAGATATAGAAAGGCCGCGCCAACGCCAGTAAAGGCGATCATGCCTTTCATCGAAACACCAAGAACAAAAAAAACGATGCCCAAGGCGAAATAAGCGGACGATTTTTTAGCTGGATTAGACGGCGTTTCCACTGGTTGAATGAGTTAATACAGTCGCTATGTGCTCAATATGTTCGTCTGTCAAATCCAGGTGGGTCACAAACCGCACCAAGTGCTTGCCAAAGGTGATGCCACGGATGCCTTTCGTTTCTAGTGTTTTAACATAATCGGCGGCTAGGATGGTTTCGGGAATTCTGAAAATGACAATATTCGTGTCAATTGGCAGGATTTCTTCAACTTCAGGGAGTTGTTCGAGCATCGCTCCAATTTTTCGAGCGCGCGAATGATCCTGTTTCAGCCGATCTATGTGGTGATCGAGGGCGTAAATGCCGGCTGCGGCCAGAAATCCAGCCTGACGCCAGCCACCACCCATTAATTTACGGTAGCGTCGGGCTTGCCGAATAAAATCGGCCTTGCCGAGTAGGAGCGAACCCACCGGGCAGCCCAGCCCTTTCGACAAGCAAATGCTAATCGACTCGAATAATTGTCCGTAAGCTACTGTCGGTTCGCCCGTTTCGACAAGCGCATTGAAAAGACGAGCGCCATCCAAATGAAGAATCAACCCGTTTTCATCACAAACCTTCCGAATGGCCGCAATTTCGGGCACGGTATAGTAACAGCCTCCACCTTTATTAACTGTATTTTCGATCACAACCAGCTTCGATAAGGGCTTGTGCGAATCAGCCGGGCTATAGATATACTCACGTATAAGATCGGGGGTTAGTTTCCCGCGTTCACCGTGGGCCAGGCTTACCGATGCCAACGCATTGACCGAAATACCACCACCTTCGTACTGATATACGTGCGACAGATAGTCGCAGATAACATCGTCGCCGGGTCGGGTGTGGGTGCGAATGGCGAGTTGATTGGTCATCGTGCCCGACGCACAGAACAGGGCGGCTTCCATGCCGAATAAAGCAGCTGCTTTGGCTTCGAGCGCATTAACAGTGGGATCATCGCCCAGCACATCATCGCCGAGTGGGGCCGAGAACATAGCCTCGCGCATGGCAGGCGTGGGTTGCGTAACGGTATCGCTACGGAGATCAATGAGCATTCGTTTATTGGTCAGGTTGTATAAAAAGGCAAGTTAACGACAACAGGGCTTCTTTGAGGCATGTTTTATAGGTTTTGCTTGTACGGAAATGTATGCTGGAAAAGAATATATTGAATAAATCCAGTCAAAAATGTTGATAATCTTGCTTTTGTGTGGCTTACCATTATTTTTGAGCAACCTTTTTCAGTCAATTCCGTCTCAACCTGGAATTCGAAATACGGAGTCGGTACTATAACCTCCTGCCTTTATTATGCTAACAAACAAAACTCCCTGGATTATCCTGTTGATTTTATGGATGATCGGCTCTACCTGGTGGCATGTCTGCAAAATTAAACAGCTATGCGGAAATGATAGTCAACCCGTTACAGCAACCACTGATACAACAGGTGCCATAACGCCACCCGGCGCCGATGGATTTACGATTGCGGATGGTAATCTCTTCCGGCTCGATCTGCCCGGAAATTTCAGTTTTGCCAAATCGGGGGCCAATGCCAACATGAATTCGCTTGGTGGTTCATTGGAGTCGATGGTGGCGTATCTAAAAGCCAATCCTGGTCGGACGCTCGAAGTAATCGGCTATTATTCATCGGCAGAAACCAATACAACCACGTTCCCGAATCTTGGTTTGGCTCGTGCTGAGGGAATCAAGCAATATTTGGTACAACAGGGTATTCCGTCGGCATCGCTGACTACAAAAGGCGTTGAACGTAATCTAGCCTTTACGGCTAAAGGGGACTCAGTCTACGGTGGTCTTGATTTCGCCTTTGCGGGGACGGCTACAGTGGAAACGACAGCACCGGCTACTGTTACCATTACCGAGTCGACTACGGAAAAAGAATTGGCTGAAAATCAGAAATTTACATCGGTATTCAAACCAATTGATCTGTATTTCCCATTGGGAGAGGCTAACTATATAAAGACTGGCGAAACGAAGAAGTTTTTTGATGAAGCGACTACCTTTTTAGCGACGCATAAAGACAAAAAACTCCTGCTAACGGGCCATACAGATAACTCTGGTCCCGATGATGTGAACATGCGGCTTTCGCGCGATCGTGCTAATGATGTGAAAGGGAAATTGCATAGATCGGGTATTGGCTCAGACCAAATTGAGGTCAAAGCAAAAGGTGAAACAGAACCGAAAGCAGATAATAGCACGCTTTCCGGCCGTAAAGCTAATCGACGAGTTACGGTAGTAGTAGTTGAATAAAATCTGTTTAAAACGTTTTTAGTTTACCATTTTTGGCCTGTCGGGGCATACGCAGAAACTGAAAACATCAAAACTGTAAACTCTTACAATTATGTTTGACATGAATCCCCTAAACTTGCCTGATGCCCAGCAACAGCATATTATTATGCTGATTGTGGCTGCAGTGTTAGGTTTTATCATAGGATATATATCCCGAAAAAGTACCATTCGACAACTCGAGGGCGATCTGGCAAGTACGGAGCGCGATGTGACCGATTGCTACCAGAAAAAGACGGTCGTGAGGTATACTGGTGACGATGAAGAAACGATTGTGCTGAATCGTATTCGTGCTCGTGCCAGTGAAGTTAACTTCACCCGTATTGGGGTCGCAACGGCAGCTGTTGCTGATGATCTTAAGGTCATTGTTGGCATTGGTCCATTTCTTGAAAAAAAATTACACGCCATTGGTATCTATACATTCCGTCAGATTGCCAATTTCACTGCGGACGATATTGAGCAGGTCAATGATATTATCGAGTTCTTTCCCGGCCGTATCGAACGGGATAACTGGGTTGGGCAAGCTGCCGAATTGGCAAAGAAGAGATAAGTTTTCAGTTTACGGTTTTCGGCAGATAATCAGGTCGAAAGCCACGAAACCATAAATCCCGGCGGGGACCCGCAACACATATTATGTTTGGATTAGACCCCTTTAACCAACCGGTGGCTATCACCGAAATACTGCTCTTACTGGCTCTGGCTGCGTTTATTGGCTGGCTGTTAGGCCGGTTAGTGCTGGCTGGGCGAATCAACGCCCTGCGAACAGCAATTGCGGATAAAGAAGCTGAATTAATAAATTGTCGTCAGTCGAAGACAGGTGGCCGAGTTGCTGTTGTTCCACCCGTAGCCGCACGAACAGAACCCATCCAGGGAACACCTCCCGCATTTGTCCATGCCGATCCTTTATTGCCTGCGTTCTCAAACGACGATACACCGGAATTGATTGATGAAGAGCCCTCAACGATTATCTCGTCGCTCGATGTGCCACTTGTAGAGGTGCCACCTATTGTTCTGCCTGTTTCGATGCCATCGACTATTGATGCTGGGAAGACTGATAACTCAGAAGCGGCTGTCTTGAATCGAATCGCTGCTCGTGCCAGCGAAGTTAACTTCGACCGTATTGGGCGTGCCACCGCTATCGAAGCCGATGACCTGAAAGATATTGTGGGCGTAGGACCCTTTCTGGAAAGAAAATTGCACAGTCTGGGGATCTACACGTTCCGGCAGGTCGCTAATTTTACGAAAGAAGACATCGACAAAGTAAACGAACTTATCGAATTCTTCCCCGGCCGTATCGAACGGGATAATTGGGTTGAGCAGTCGGAAGAGTTCTACCAGCGTAAGTACGGGAAGAAGAGTTGATATTTGACCCTTAAAAAGATGCAGTAAGTCCCTGTAAGCACTCGTTTACAGGGACTTACTGCATCAGGATAGATCAGGAATTCGTTGGTTTCTTTCTTATGGGTGTACTACTTAGCAATGCAGTTTTACCCGATTGGTAGAAGTCGCACATGTTCTGCAAAACACAGTCGTTGCATTTTGGATAATACCAGGTGCATACTCGTTGGCCATGCCAATAAAAATGCTTGTGAAAGTTGAACAGTACCAGAGCATCCTGCGGCAAATTAGCCAGCAAAAGCGTATGAGCCTTTTCGGCGCTTACCTTCGGTCCAATTAATCCCAGCCGCTGCGTAACGCGATGGACGTGCGTATCTACTGGCAAAACAGGTTTATGAAACGTAAAAAGCAGTAAAATGGTAGCCGTTTTTAAGCCAATGCCAGGCAGGTTAGTTAGCCAATTCATAGCCTCTTCCGTTGGTAAATTGCCCAGAAAGTCAATATTGGCTGTTCCCGTTTCCCGGAAGAGATGCGTTAACAGATTTTGGATATAGGGTGCTTTTATTTCGGGGTAGTTAGCCGTTTGTATCGCGTCAATCAGCGCGGGTAGAGGTGCATCACGAACTAGTTCCCAGGTTGGAAATCGTTCGCGCATGGTGTGATAGGCGGTAGCTTCATTGGCGTGAGTAGTGCGGTGCGATAAAATTGTGCCGATCAACTCAT
The DNA here is from genome assembly GCA_964263725.1 of Spirosoma sp. GTDB lineage: Bacteria > Bacteroidota > Bacteroidia > Cytophagales > Spirosomataceae > Spirosoma. Next base: position 9,438 of record CAXVWN010000448.1, on the reverse strand, counting down.
GCATTGGGTCAGAATATCCCTTAATTGCCTGAAGGCCATATTCTTCATTCAGGCGCTCGTGAGCAACCTGTGTTTTATTCTCAGATAGGAAACTAGGTTGCATACAAAACAGGCCGGCTTAACGACTACCATTGAGTGTATCTGTTGAACCCGGCATGAATGAGAATGTTTCTGCTTGACGTAAATGGAAAACCGCTTGCGACCAATCATCCAGGCTAGGCAGTTGGTCGCAAGCGGTTTTTTCATTTACGTCGTAGTTTTCATGTAAGTCGCAGAATGACTTACATGAAAACTATGATGGATAAGAAGCGGAAAGCAGAAATTAATTTAGGTTCGGTCTGTTATTGGCCAATTGCCGCCGGACCAAACTCCAGCGTCGGCGTGAAACCGGCAAAACTTCACCCGTTGTCAAATGAACCAGACCACCTGTTTCTGTACGCTCCAACCGTTCTACAAAGCGCCGGTTAACAACACAGTTGCGGTGGAGACGGATAAATAATTCGGTAGGTAGTTGGGGGGAGTAATATTTTAGGGTACGAGGCATAAGCATGCGCTTGCCGTCTGCCCAGTTTAACCAACTATAATTAGCAACTGCCTGTAGATACACTAAATCAGCTACTGAAAAAAACTGACGACCCGTCTCACGAAGATAGAGTTTTAGGGGAGGCCACTCTACTGGGGTCGTTCGGTTAGAAAAGGAAAAGACAGACATGGACATACGTGAGGGTAGTGCTTGGCTAATTACTGACATCAATAAGTAACTGGCACAATACTAAACCCAATCATTGGTCAACTCTTGCTCATTCGTAACACAGGCTATAAAATTTGTAACATGATATATGAAAGCTTATTTTTAGGTTATAGCTATCACTTATAAGGCAATATACTGCGTCGTTTAGTATAGTAATTGCTCGAAGATTGGTTAAAAAATGAACTATCCTAAAATTTTAATTTTTATTGTAAACGCCCTATTTTGTTATCTCCTGCCGATGCAACTCAACGTACTCTGATGGAGTAAGATGGTAATGATCTTTAAAAACTTTGGAAAAGTAGGCTGCTGTATCAAAGCCCACCCGGTCGGCAACTTCAGATATCGACGCACCCGTTAAAAGTAACTCGGCTGCTCGTTTTAGCCGCACTGCCCGAATTAACTCGTTGGGCGTCAGCCCTGTCATCGCTTTTACTTTCCGGTTTAAGTGCATACGACTCATACCAATAGCCGTAGCTAAGGGTTCAACTCCAAATGTTGAATCGTCCAGATGGGATTCAAGCAACCTGTATACCCGATTCATAAAGTCGTCTTCAGGAGCCTCGCTAGCAAGGGGTAAATAACCTTCGCGTAGTAACTGCGTTCGATAATATTGACGAACCTGCTGCTGATGGGCCAGCCGGTTTCGAACGCGTCCGCGTAGTTCTGCAACCTGAAAGGGTTTGGCCAGATAATCGTCAGCGCCGGCGGTCAATCCTTCAATACGGCTTTCGGCGGAGACTTTAGCGGTCAATAACAGAATGGGAATGTGGCTGGTGATTGGATTGTTTTTTAGTTGCCGGCAAAGTTCATAGCCATTGAGTTCGGGCATAAGTACATCGCTGATAATCAGGTCTGGCCCGTTAGTAATGGCTGACTCCACCCCGGCCTTACCGTTATTGACCCGTTGCACCTGCCATTCGGTGCTTAAGGTAGTAACAATGAAATCGGCAATGTCGTCGTCGTCCTCCACTAGTAGGATTTGAGAGATTTTCTCGTCTCTATTCGCCTGATTATTAGTAGCTTGTTGACTATTAGTTGGTATCTGTAATAGATCATTTCTTACTAGAACTGGTACGAGGTCGGCACGAGCCTGGCGACAGGGCAGTTCGACCGTAAATGTTGTCCCTACTATTGGATTACTTACCACCGAAATAGTACCCTGCATCATCTCGACCAGTTCTTTTACTAGGGCTAAACCAATTCCCGAACCCCCAACCGATCGTTCCGTTAAGGGATCGGCCTGATAAAATCGATTGAAAATATGTGGCAACTGGTGTTCAGGAATGCCCGCTCCCGTGTTGTGCACCGTTAGCCGTACAAGGTCGGTATGCGTAGATGTGGCTAACGCTGGATCAATAGGCGCAACATAAGTTGATAAAGTTATTGTGCCATGTTCATCCGTAAATTTCAGTGCATTCGACAGAAGGTTGGTTAAGATTTTTTCAATTTTATCCGGATCAAACCAATAATAAGGCTGATTGAAGTGATGAGTCTGCTCTAACTGAATGCGTTTTCGTTGTGCTTCCTCAGTAAAAACTAATACGATCCGCTTGATGAAATCGGGTAAATCGGCGGGAGTAGGCGTAATGGTTAGGTTGCCGGCATCGAGTTTTGCCAGATCGAGCAGTTCATTAATCAGCCGTAAAAGCCGATTTGCATTTCGGTAAATAAGTGATAGTCTGCCGTGATAAGGAGAGTCCGAAGAGTCATTTAACACCTGTTCTAACGGTGTTAGAATTAGCGTTAGGGGAGTACGGAATTCATGAGTAATATTAGCAAAGAACCGTGATTTGATTTCGTCGAGGTGTTTTAACTGAATCGATTCCTGTTCGCGTAGTTCCATGCGGCTTTTCATGCGTATGCGGTTGATACGTACGCGCAGATACAGAATAAGCGCTCCAATCAGCAACAATGCGTAGAGTGAATAGGCCCACCAAGTTGCCCATAAGGGCGGATCAATTACAATTCGTAACGAATGAGTATGCGGGCTCCAGACGCTCGACGTATTGGACGCATTGACAATAAATGTATAGGTATTGGGCGGCAGATCGGTATAGGTAGCGGTAGCCTGATTGCCGCTGTAAACCCAATCTTTATCCAAGCCTATAAGTTTGTAGCGATACTGATTCTTATGGCTCTGGTTAAATTCAAGGGCGGCAAAGTCAACCGATAAAAAGTTCTGTTGATGAGTTAAGTCAATTTCTGTTGTTTCATTAATGTCGCGTTCTATTGGCGACCCAGGGGTGGTCGCATTTACTAACTGGTTATTGATACGCAGCGCCGTGAGGGCAACTGTTGGTTTCACTGGATCTTCGCTCACCCGACGGGGGTCGAAGGTTGTGTACCCATCGGTACCCCCAAAAATGAGTCGTCCGTCAGGTAAAGCTACATCATGAAACTGTTTGAATTCTTCGTCTGGCAACCCATCCTCGGCCATGTAATTGCGGGCTTCGAAGGTTCGGGTATCAAATCGGCACAGGCCCCGGTTTGTGCTGAGCCATAAGTGACCGTCGCCATCTGTTCGGATAGCGTAAATTACATTATTCGAATGCACCTGCCCTACTGTAAAACGTTGAATTTTACCCGTCATTTTGTCGAGCCGACACAGGCCCTCCCCAAATGTGCCGATCCAAAGAAAATTATACTGAAGCGGGTCCTGGGCCAAGCATAAAAGCGCATCGCCCGGTAGTGTTCTGGCATCGTTACCGCCACTGTGCCAGTGAATAAGCCGTTTTATTGACAAATCGGCTCGCAATAATCCATGATTCTTGGTCGCCAGATAAACGCGCCCGCCATCGACTACCATTGCCATAATTTCATAAGGATGGTTTGGCGGCAGCGGTAACGGAAAAGCAGTAAAGGTTTCCTGATCGGGGTTGTGGCGCACTACGGCCTGATTGTGCGGTCCTAAAAGCCCCCAAAGCTCACCCTGTGCTCCGGCAGAAAGGGCATTTAACCGGAATTCTCCGTTAGGAAGCCAACGTTTTTCAATGCCTTTTGGCTGAACAGGGGCAAATGTATGTCTAAATGTATTGTAACGGTAGGGTGCTATTTGTGGGGTAGTAATCCACAGGTTCTTTCGGCGGTCAAATTGGTAACGCATACTTGCCGAAGACTGCTGCCGGATAACTTCGGGAATGGCCTCTAGCGGAACACCTAATTGTTGAGTCAACCAGTCAGTCTGGAAGTTTTGGTTATAAGGCCAGGTTTGAAAAGGCCGTTTGTTTAGGTCGTATTTAATGACGCCATCGCCATTCAGGCCAATCCAAAGAACATTCGTTCGGTCAACCAGCAGTGACACGGCCGAATAGCGCCCCAACTTGGGGGATTGATAAGTTGTTGTTGAACCATCCCGATCGTTGGGGTCAGACAGCAACGATACCAGGCCGGTTCGGTCGGTAAATCGACTTTGATTAATATAATCTATGCCTCGATAATCCTTCGTGAAGAGCGGTATATTCGTTGCCGAGCCAGGCAATGGGATGACCTGATGAACGCGTCCATTGGCGGGATCGAAAAGAGCAAATCGTCCGGGAAAACCAAGCATTAATTCGCCTGTGGCCCGTTCATGAAGACCATATACCTCATTTTGTGGTAATCCCTGTGCAATCCTAAAACCGACAAACTGCCCCGATGTTGGATCGAACCGAAACAAGCCATCCCGCGCAGCCAACCACACTTGATTATAGCGGTCGAGTAGTAAGGCATGAATCGTTCGCTGAACGGTATCGCCCTGTATTGCCCAGTGTTGATGCGAAATTGTACCGTTGGCATTTAGTCGAAAAAAACCGTTCGTCTGCGTAGCCACCCAGATATTGCCTGCATGGTCGGGCTGGATACCTACGAGCTGGTCGCGACCCAGCGCCTGCCGAAAAGCGGGTGAATTGGAAATCCGTTCGGCCTGTTCGGTAACCGGATCGAAGCAATCAATATTATTGTTTTCTGTACGTACCCAGAGTTTACCCCTCTTGTCGTCTTTGATTTCGTAAATGCTGCTAAAAGACAGTGATTTAGCCTGCTGAGGATCGTGGGTGTATATACGGAAGTGAATGCCATCATAACGACAGAGCCCATCGCGGGTAGCCAGCCAGATAAAACCGCGCTGGTCCTGAATCAATGATTTAACAAATCCCTGTGGTAAGCCGTTTCGAACCGTGAGGTATTCAGGTTCAGGCGCAGCACCCGCCTGCATGGATGAGCCAAGCAACCAAACCACAAACCAACAAAGTGCCCAGTGCTCAAGCCGATGCATAAACCAATCAGAAGTTTGCCCAACCGGGCCTGTATGATACCGTAAATGAAAGAACAAATTTGACCATATTGTCTTTTCCGCCAACTTTAGCGTAATCTTTTTTCGTAAAAGGTAAATTTTTCCATTTCTTTTTCGCTTCATTCTATAGTCACCTTCCATGCGTATTCTTCTTAAAACCCGGGTCGAACAATCACTACCAGCTGTCTGGGCTGGCTTTGATCGTACCCTTTTCGAGCAATTGACTCCCGCTTTTCCACCCGTAAAGGTGGTTCGCTTTGATGGTTGCCTACAGGGTGATGTCGTTCATTTACAACTGAATTTTCTTTTGTTTCGGCAGGATTGGATCAGCCACATTATTGATCAGCAAGCCAGTGAAGAGGAAATTTTCTTTGTTGATCAGGGGACCAAACTTCCTTTTTTTCTGACCTACTGGCAACATCACCATCGTCTTCAACGCTCGTCCATCGATCTTAGCCAACAAACCACTATAATTGACGATATTACTTTCCGAACAGCCTTTCGCTTTACTGATTATATCCTGTATCCTGTTCTTTGGTTACAATTCGCGTGCCGGAAACCTGTTTATAAGCGTATATTTAGTAGTTTCTGATTTAGTGGTTTTTGTTTACTTAGTCCACTGATTAAGTCGCATAATACTTAAAGGCTGTCGAATTTGCAAAAAAAGAGCTACCACTATGGCTATTTGTCAGAGAATCGGGTTGATTCGACCTATCAAGGAAAACGTCTCTACCGTATATATGCTTTCTGAACTGCTCAGATTCCTATATATTTGTCTTTAAGGGCCTTTTAATCTCACTGCATGAAACTACCAAACCTAACAACACGAATTTTTCTGGGCATGGTGCTCGGTATTGCAATTGGGTATTTTTTCCCGGCTACCACCTCTGGGTTCTCCGGAACTGACCTGAACATCCTGTCCAAAATATTTCTTCGGCTCATTAAAATGATCATCGGGCCGCTCGTTTTCGCCACGCTGGTTGTGGGCATTGCGAAGCTCGGCGATTTCGGCACAGTTGGTCGTGTTGGCTTGAAAACACTAGCCTATTTCTATTTTGCAACTATTCTGTCGTTGATCGTTGGCCTACTGGTAGTTAACATCATGCGACCGGGCGAAGTAATGAATATAACCCAGTTACCTGCCAAGGGCACTGATGTAGGGGTGGAGGTTCAAAAAATGTCGTTCGAGAATTTCATTACCCATATTGTCCCGACGAGTTTTATAGAGGCATTAGCAACCAATGAAATCCTCCAAATTGTGGTGTTCAGCATCTTTTTCGGGATTGCCGTTGGCGCTGTTGGGCAACAGGGAAAGATCATGATAAAGGCCCTTGATGCTCTTTCGCATGTCATGTTTAAGATTACCAGTTATGTGATGGCCTTTGCACCTTTTGGTGTTCTCGGCGCTATTGCCGCCATTGTAGCGCAACAGGGATTAGGTATTCTAACGGGCTACGTCTATCTGATTCTGTGCTTTTTCGGCGGACTGGCGTTCTTTATTTTTGTGATACTGGCGGCCATTTGTTTAGTCGTCGGTATTCCGTATGTGGCTTTAATGAAAGAAATTCGGTCGGCTATCATTCTATCGTTCAGTACGGCCAGTTCAGAAGCGTCGTTTCCACAAACTATAGAAGCATTACGCCGATTTGGCTGTTCGGAGCGCATCATCTCCTTTGTGTTGCCGTTGGGCTATTCGTTCAACCTCGATGGGTCAATGCTTTACATGACGTTCGCTACGGCTTTTATTGCTCAGGCGTATCATGTGCCGCTTAGTATTGAGCAGCAAATTACTATGATGCTGACCTTGATGATTACCTCAAAAGGCATTGCTGGTGTACCCAGAGCATCGTTGGTAGTTATTGCCGGAACAATGTCATTGTTCAATTTGCCAATTGAAGGGCTGGCTCTGCTACTGGGTATTGATCAGGTTCTCGACATGGGTCGTTCGGCTACGAGTGTAGTAGGTAATGCTGTGGCTACCTGTGTAATTTCCAAGTGGGAAGGAGAGTTTAGGACGCAGCCTGTTGAAACTGACGAAGTTGTCGCTTAATTAATCGTTGATGGTTTGCGAAAGATGAGAGCAGAAGGTTTACTTTTAGGCCGTACAATCATCTGTTCATTCTGTACGTCTAAACTTCTCTGCCTCTATGTCTCAACCTGCCGTGCTGGAAACCGAACTGGCCCCCTATTTTACTACGAAAGCTCCCTTCCAATTTCCGGTCGATTTTCGGGAAGGCTTTGTGAAGTACTGGCCCATTGTATCGCTTGTGCTGTTGATATTAACATTACCCGCTATTTTGGCTTTTCTAGGCATAGGGGTGGCTTTTATGCCTGTTTCGTTTATGGGGGGCGTTAGTATTGGGTTTAGCTATACCATCCATATGATTCTAACTATTGCGGGTCTGGTTCTGGGTGGGCTGGCTCTACCCGGCTTATTCAACCGTAAACGGCAAGGCTGGGTGTTTAGTTACTATGCGCAACTGCTCAGCATTATAACCAGTGTTTTTTCGTTCAGTATTATCGGAATTTTGTTGGGACTGTTATTTCTGATGTTGCTATTTCAGGTACGGGAGTATTACAACTGAGTCAAAGTAGCTACAAGAAGATTATCACTGCTTTAGCAATCTTTGTTGTCTTTGGGGAAGAATACAAGTTTATGGCGTAGGCTATTGATAATAAAGAAGTTACCGCTTAATAAATCGTTAGCAGTTTGCATGATATTGTATTGGGATTCACGTCTGAAGTTGTAGGTTAGAGTGTTCATTTCTTTACCTAAACCTCTATTCTTGTGCAACCCTCCTATGCCCCTTTAGTTGCTTCTATTAAGGCAACTCCTTTACAGCGATTTATTGCTGCGTTTATTGATGGTATTATCGGCAATGTACCTGCCTGGCTATTAATGCTTATATCCGTCAAACTGGTCCCAATTGGCTATATTATTCTCGTTGGGTATTTACTGACAAAAGATGCGCTTCCTGCTACGGGAGGCTATTTGGGCGGGCAGAGTATAGGCAAAAAACTAATGGGTATTAAGGTTATCAAGGAAGAGACGGGTGGAAGCCTGGTTGGCGATTATGGAACGGCCATTACACGCCAGGTGTCTTTATTGATTCCTTTTTTCAACATAGTAGATGCCCTAATGGTGTTTAGCGCAGATAGCAAACGGTTTGGTGATAAGTGGGCTAAAACTATTGTTGTTAAAGCCTAATTATAGCTGACTTTCTATTGGTATGGCCACAACTTGAAAAGTTGTGGCCATTTTTATGACCGTCTGCATAGCTGTTTGACAGTTCATCCGTAAATTGATTGACGTTGTGTAACAAAACCCTGTAGTTTGGGTCTAGTGAACGTCACCAACGGTTTTACCTAAACTAAATGAACATTCTCGAAACTCACCACATTATTAAACAGTATGCCGAACATCGGGCTCTGGATGATGTGAGTCTGTCTGTGCCGCAGGGCAGTATTTTTGGGCTGCTTGGCCCTAATGGCGCGGGTAAAACCTCGCTTATTCGAATTATCAACCAGATTACAGCGCCCGACTCGGGTGAGGTTATTCTGGCGGGCGAGCGGCTAAATCCCAGCCACATTAAGCGGATCGGTTATTTACCCGAAGAGCGGGGGCTGTACAAAAAAATGAAGGTTGGTGAACAACTGCTCTACCTGGCTCAACTCAAAGGGCTGACTGAAAAACAGGCGATGGAGAAGCTGAAAACGTGGTTCATCAAGTTCGATATTAAGGCGTGGTGGTCCAAAAACGTCGAAGACCTTTCAAAGGGAATGCAGCAAAAGGTGCAGTTTGTGGCAACGGTCATGCACGAACCTGACCTGATCATTCTGGACGAACCATTTTCGGGCTTCGACCCCATCAATGCCAACCTTATCAAGGACGAAATTCTGGAATTGCGCGATAAAGGCAAGACAATCATCTTTTCGACCCACCGCATGGAATCCGTAGAGGAACTTTGCGATCATATTGCGCTCATCAACCGGGCGCACAAAGTGCTAGATGGTCCGAAACAGGTTATCAAGGACCAGTTCAAAACACATACTTATCACGTCGAATATCAGGGAGATCTCACTACATTGCCACCCGCCTTCGAGCTACTAAATACCCGCCCAACCGACGATGGGTTCCTACGGACCGATATCCGAATTCCGCCCGATGCTGCTGTTAATGACCTCATCCGCTACTTGCTTGACCGGGTCGCCGTTCGGGCATTCGGTGAGAATATTCCCAGCATGAACGACATTTTTATTCAGGCCGTTGGCGAAATTAATGATTGACCGGGACGCCGTAGCGGTGATAGAGTGAGTGAATTGCAGCGGGTGTTTCATTCACACACGCTATCAACGCGACGGCGGCCCGGTGAAAGCTTAATTTCGCCAACCGCCGGAATAAAAAAGTAGTTCATTC
>CAXVWN010000447.1:0-12118 GCA_964263725.1 Spirosoma sp. | reverse complement strand
ATTTACTGTCTATATCAACAATTCGATGTACACCCGGAAAAGTCATTTTCGGTCAAACGGGGGTTTCGGGTGTTCGGTTTTTCTTCTGGGACAGTCAGTTTGGGCGATTCTTCAACACGGGTCCGATCAAAGGCGAAGGTGACAAATTATTTTTCGTACACACGTTGCTTTGGGCGTTTTTACCCTGGTCATTACCGCTTTATATAGGCATTGGAAAGGCATTGATTGGGATTGTAAAACGGCAGAATCCACTGCCTGAATACGTTTCGCTTGGTTCGGGCCTGCTGACTTTTGCCTTGTTTTCGCTATCCGGGTTTCAATTACCTCATTATCTAAATATCGTTTTCCCTTTCTACGCCATACTAACAGCGCAGTTTTTAGTTGGCTTAAAGCCAATTAACCTTCGCCGGTGGACTACGGGGCAAACAGTTATTGGGTTAGCCATTGCCGGGATAGCAATTGCTCTGTTGCTGCTGGTTCAGCCAGAAAATCTAGTTGGGGCAGTCGTTTGGGTAGTCATTATTACGTTGGCTACGCTTACTATTTTCCGGCAGAATAATCTCTTGTCATTATCGGGCCGGATGGTGGGATCAATGCTGGTTCTGGCTGGCACGCTAAATCTGTTTCTGTATCCAACCTTCCTGCATTATCAGGCTGGCATGGCAACCGCTCGTTACGTAAATACAGATCCTAAACTGGCAAAACGACCGACGATTTTATATGAACCGGGTACGGGAGTTGGGGGCGGGAGTTTCTGGACGTATGAATTTTACGCTAATGACCCCACGGTTTATGCGCGTACTGATTCAGCCATGCGTGTTCAGCTTCAGAATGGCCCCAGTCAGGTATTCACGACGGGCCTTTATGCCGACTCATTGGCTATGCGCGGATTCCAGGTTAGGCGGCTGGCCATGTTCCCCTATTATCACGTTAGCCAGTTGACATACCCGTTTTTAAACCCTGCTACCCGCTCCCAAACGCTATTGCCTTATGTTCTGGCTGAAGTCAGCCAATAAGAGACGGTGAAAATTGGCAAATTGCAGCGCCAAAAACGGACAATTTGCGTCCGAAAGCGGACACGGGATTAGCCCAATTGTAGGCTAAATTACTGAAAATCAGAACACCATTTCGGTTGGCATGACTATTGGCATAAGGCTTTGAGCGAATGAGTTCAGAGCAAATACGTATCGCAATAGCAGACCGTTTTGGCTCTTTTACCGCTCCGGCGGCTCAGTCTTTCCCTCATCCGTCTATCTAAACTAATGGATCGCGTATTACCTAAACGTTTCTGGACAACCCAACGCATGGCTATTTTTGGCGGTAGCGCGCTGGTCATAGGCTTACTAGCTTACACATTCTTCTTCGCCGACCGTCGATCGAAGCTCAATGTCGAAAAAGACAAAATAACCGTATCGAGCGTTGCAACGGGGCCTTTTGAGGATTTCATTGCGGTAACGGGCGTTGTACAACCCTTGAAAACCATCCGGTTAGATGCCATCGAAGGTGGTTATGTAACCCAAAAATTAGTTGAAGGCGGCAATACCGTAAAGCAAGGCGAAGTTTTACTGAAACTCGAAAATCAGAGTCTGAAACTGAGCTTCTTACAGTCGGAAACAGAAGCAAACCGACTCGTGAATGATCTGCAAAATACCCGCCAACGAATACAGATCGAACGATTTACGCTACGTAAAACACTGGCTGATGTAGATGCCCAGATTTCGCAGGCCAAAGACACCTACGACCGTCAGGAAAAGTTGTACAAAGATAAAGTCGTGTCGGAAGAAGATTACCTGAAAGCAAAACGAGCGTACGAACGACTGACCTCCCAGCGTACCATCGAAATCGAAACGCAGAAGTATCAGGAAGAAAACGCAAAATTTCAGATCAAACAACTTGAAGGCACCTTGCAACGTACACAGCGAAATGTGGCTCTTTGGCAGCAGACGCTGGATAATCTGGTCGTTAAGGCACCGGTATCGGGTCAATTATCAAGCATTGATGTGGAAGTTGGTTCAAATATTAACCGGGGCCAGAACATTGGGCAAATTGATGACCTGAACGGTTTCAAAATGCGCGTTGGCGTCGATGAACATTATATCAGCCGGGTATTTTCGGGCCTGAAAGGATCGTTTGAGTTTAACGGAAAAATGCACGAACTCGCTATTAGCCGGGTTTATCCCGAAGTAAAAAGCGGTCGTTTCGAGGTGGACATGATTTTTCCGCAGGGAGCGCCGGAAGGTATCAAACGCGGACAGTCGTCGCCCATTCAGTTAGAGTTGGGCAAAGCGGCTAAAGCGACACTCCTGCCCGTTGGCGGCTTCTTCTCCGATACCGGCGGCAACTGGGTTTATGTTGTCGATAAGTCGGGCAAGCGAGCGCTGAAACGACCAATCACGTTGGGTCGCAAAAACCCAGAGTTCTACGAAGTTCTTACCGGACTCGAACCCGGCGAACAAGTAATTACGAGTTCCTACGAAAACTTTGGCGACAACGAAGTTCTTGAATTTTAACAATTAGTAAGATGGCACGAGGCTCTAGCCTCGTGCCATCCTTAAAAAGATATTGACCACCAAACAATATGATCCAGACAGTTAACCTTCAGAAACTCTTCTCGACCGAAGAAGTAGAAACCACCGCCCTTAATGGCATCAATATGGATGTTAAAGACGGCGAGTTCGTGGCTATTATGGGTCCATCGGGCTGCGGTAAATCCACGCTACTTAACATTTTAGGCCTGCTGGACAATCCGAGCGAGGGCGAGTACAACTTCTACGGAACAGAAGTTGCCAAAATGACCGAACGCCAACGGGCACAGCTGCGCAAAGGCTCTATTGGGTTCGTGTTTCAGAGCTTCAACCTGATCGACGAATTGACCGTTTATGAAAACGTCGAACTGCCATTGCTCTATCTGAAAACGCCCCCCGACGAGCGCAAAAAACGCGTTGAAGAATCGCTGGAGCGCATGAGCATTATGCACCGTCGCAATCACTTTCCACAGCAACTCTCTGGCGGTCAGCAGCAACGGACGGCTATTGCGCGGGCCGTTGTGGCAAAACCCAAGCTGATTCTGGCCGATGAACCAACGGGTAACCTCGATTCCAAAAACGGCGAAGAAGTAATGAAATTACTTGGTGAGTTGAACGACGAGGGAACGACAATCATCATGGTAACGCACTCACCGTACGATGCGGGATTCGCTCACCGAATTGTGAATCTGTTCGATGGCAAAGTGGTAACGGAAAATTTCCACGTGTAACAACAGCAAAGGCTGGCCGGCATTTCTTACCATTCATTTTTACCCACCGACTAGACTGGTCGGCATGACAACCATGTTCCGAAACTACGTCAAAATCGCAATTCGGAGTTTGCTTAAAAACAAACTCTACTCAGGCATTAATGTGTTTGGGTTGGCCCTTGGCATGGCGTGTAGCCTGCTCATTGGTTTATGGGTAAAGGACGAACTTAGTTACGACCGATTTCTGCCCAATGCTGAGAATATCTGTTTTGTTCGGGTAAATTTTCTAGATCCGAATACGGGCATAATCGGCACGAACTTCGTTACGCCCGGCCCATTGCAGGAAGCCATCGCGAAGGACGTACCGGAAATTGCCGCGGTAACCAAAATCAACTACGGCCCCGAATTCCTGATAAAAGTAACGGGTGGCCCGCTCGGCGAAAAAACGGCAAAAGAGAAGGGCCATTTTGCTACGGCTGACTTTTTCGGCGTGTTCGATCTGCCCGCGCTCTACGGGGATCCTAAAGCCGCTCTTGCTCAGCCCGACAAGATTATTATTACCCGTAAACTGGCCGAAAAGTATTTCCCGAGTGGACTGGCGCTTGGCAAAACGCTTCAACTCGACAACGATAAGTTCTATACCGTAGGAGCCGTAATCGAAGACTTGCCGACCAATTCTACGCTGCAATTCGACTGGCTGGTAAACTGGAAAGTACAGGAACAGGATTGGATGAAAAAATGGGGAAATAATGGGTTCTACACCTATGTTCGCCTAAAACCCAATACTACCCTGGCGCAGGCAGAGACTGCGATGAAAAGTATTTATCCGCGCTTCGCGGGAAAAAACTTTGAAAGTGGTTTACCCAACCTGCAACCCATCACCGATCTGCACTTGTACGCCGATTATAAGAACGGCAAGGCCGTTGGTGGTCGAATCGCCTATGTCCGCGTTTTTTCGATTGTCGCGCTGTTTATTCTGCTGATTGCCTGCATTAATTTTATGAATTTAGCCACCGCCCGTTCGTCAACACGAGCCAAGGAAGTAGGCGTTCGGAAAGTGGTTGGCGCTATGCGGTCGTCGTTGGTGGGGCAATTCTTGAGCGAGTCGGTCATGACGAGCTTGCTGGCAGCTATTCTGGCACTGACGTTGGTCTGGTTTGTATTGCCAACCTTCAACACGGTGTTTGAGAAGCAGTTAACACTCAATCTGGCCGAACCAAACCTCTGGCTTATCATTCTGGCGTTGGTGGTTGTTACAGGCTTCTTGTCAGGCAGTTACCCGGCTTTATTCCTGTCGTCGCTTCAACCGATTAAAATTTTGAAAGGTCGATTACAGTTTGGCCCCGGCCCGGCTTTATTCCGTCGGGCGTTGGTGGTTTTTCAATTTTCGTTGTCTATCTTCCTCATTGTCGGGATGCTGGCCATTGGTCGGCAGATGAATTACCTGCGCACCAAAAACCTCGGCCTCGACCGGGAAAATGTTGTTTACATACCGCTGGAAGGTGAAATTGCCCAGCCCAAAAAGGTAGAACATTTCCGGCAGGAAGTAATGCGAACGCCATCCATTGTGTCAGCAACAACAACAATGTCGCTGCCGTTAAGTGTCCAAAGTACGTCGGGCGATTTGAAATGGGCCGGCAAAGATCCTAAACTACAGACGCAAGTATCGGTGATGGCGGTGGGTGGTGACTTCATTAAAACAATGAACATCAAACTAATGGATGGCCGCGATTTTCGAGTAGATACCCCTGCCGATTCATCAAGTTACCTCATCAACGAAGCTACCGCTAAGATGATGGGCATGAAAAATCCCGTTGGGAAAGAAGTTGAATTCTGGAGTGGTAAAGGGCGGATTGTGGGGTTAATGAAAGACTTTCACATGAATTCACTGCACGAGGCCATCAGTCCACTGATACTGGTTTTCAACGCATCGAATACAAGTTATCTACTCGTAAAAACCCGCGCCGGACAAACGCAGCAGGCCATCGCCGATCTGGAACGTATCACGAAGCAGTTTAACCCGAATTATCCGTTCAATTACCACTTTGTCGATGAAGCTTACGAGAAGTTGTATCGCAGTGAGCAACAAGTCAACACACTCGTCAACTACTTCGGATTTCTGGCCATTCTGATTTCGTGCCTGGGCCTGTTTGCTCTCGCGGCTTTCACCGCCGAGCAACGTACGAAAGAAATTGGAGTTCGTAAAGTGCTGGGTGCCAGTGTACCAAACATCGTTGGCCTGTTATCGAAAGACTTCCTGAAACTGGTATTGATTGCTATGGTCCTGGCCTCGCCCCTGGCGTGGTGGGCGTTGAGCAGTTGGCTCGGCACGTTCGCTTATCAGGCTGATTTAGCGTGGTGGATTTTCGGCTTGGCGGGTGTTTCCGCCATAGTAATCGCCTTCCTGACAGTGAGTTACCAAAGCATCAAAGCCGCGCTAATGAATCCGGTTACTTCCCTTCGGTCGGAGTGAGCCGCGCGGTTTATTATCTATCCAACCCCATGCTACGAAACTATTTCAAAATTGCCTGGCGTAACATTATTCGCAACAAAGCCTTTTCGGCTATCAATATCCTGGGGCTTGCCATTGGCATCACAGCCTGCTTACTTATTTTGCAATACGTTACGTTTGAGCTAAGCTATGATAACTTTCATACCAAAGGCAACCGTATCTATCGTGTTCTGCAAGATCGGTACGATAAAGGCAAACTCAGCACCCAGTGGGCAGGTGGCGCCCAAGCCGCAGGCAATTCGTTTAAAGCCGCTTTCGGCGAAGTAGACGACTATGTAAAAGTGTTGAAGCGGCAGTCGCTCATAGCCGATTATGGCGAAAAAAGCCTGAAAGTCGAGCATGTATTCATCGCCAGCGAATCGTTTTTCAAGATTTTTTCCTATCCCTTGCTAACTGGCGATGTCAACACCGTACTGGCCGAACCCAATACCGTGGTCCTGTCTGAGTCGGTCGCCAAACGCCTATTTGGCAGCGAAAATCCAATGGGTAAAACCATCAGGATAAATCAGGATAAGGCCGTTAAAGTAACGGGCGTTTATCAGGATATGCCCGCTAATACGCACCTACACGCCGATTTGCTAATTCCTCATGTGACCTTTATCAAAGAAGTTGGTAAGGACAATAACCCCGACAACGCCTGGATGTGGGATGGTGCCCTATCCTATCTGTTACTCCGTTCAGATGCTAATCCCAAAACCCTGGAAGCCAAGTTCATACCGTACATCCAAAAAACGATTGGCGCTGAGCTGAAAAAATATGATGCCGCAGCGATCTATACGCTTCAACCACTGCACGACATTCACCTATACTCGCATTTCATGGAAGAGGCCGAACCCAATGGCGACGGCAAAACGGTTTATTTACTACTTGGCATTGCTTTTTTCATTGTCGTAATTGCCTGGGTTAACTACATCAATCTGGCCACCGCGCGGGCTATCAACCGGGCCAAAGAAGTGGGCGTTCGCAAGGCGGTAGGGTCATTGCGGGGGCAACTCATCCGGCAATTTATGACAGAGTCGATTTTGCTCAATGGCCTGGCCGCGGCTCTAGCTTTGCTGCTTGTTACGATTGCCTTGCCAGTCTTCAATGATTTATCGGGCCAACAACTTTCGTTTTCGCTCCTGGGAAGTCACTTATTCTGGTTGCCGATGGCTGGCCTCTTCGTAATTGGTGCCTTCTTTTCGGGTTTATACCCGGCATTTGTTCTGTCGGGCTTTCAACCTGTGGTTGTTCTGAAAGGTAAGGTGAGTACATCCCGGCAAGGTATTCTGCTGCGTAAATCGTTGGTGGTTTTCCAGTTTGCGGCTTCGTTGTTTTTACTAGTCGGAACGCTGGCCGTATTCCGGCAGATTCAGTTCATGCGCGACCAAAGTTTGGGGTTGAACATTGACCAGACACTGGTTATTAATCCGCCAATTTTTAAAACCGATTCGACGTTTATGCGGCAAATGGTCGCTTTCAAAGACGAATTACTCCGGCAACCAGCCATACAACACATTGCCGCTTCGTCGGTCGTACCGGGTCAGGCATCTGACTGGAATGCGGGTGCCATTCGCCTGAAAGGAGCCGATGAAAGTAAGGGTACTCAGTACCGAGTTATTGGTGTCGATTATGATTTTCTGAAAACATTTGATCTGAAACTGATTGCCGGACGAGATTTTTCCAAGGAATATGGTCTGGAAAAAAAGGCCGTCATTTTCAACAAAATGGCCATTAAACAATTAGGGTTCAACGATCCGAAGGAGGCTATTGGCAAAGAAATTGATTTCTGGGGAGACATATTTACCATTGTTGGCGTAACAGACAACTTCCATCAGCAGTCGCTTCGGGACGCTTATGAGCCGCTTATCATCCGCCTGATTCCTGATGTTCGGGGCTATTTTTCGGTCAAATTAGCGACTACGCAACTTAACAGCACGATTGCAAACATTCGAACGGAATGGAATCATTTCTTTCCCGGCAACCCATTCGAATATTCGTTTCTGGACGAGCGGTTCAACGATCAATACCGTGCCGATCAGCGATTCGGACAGGTATTCGGTTTGTTTACAGGGCTGGCCATTCTGGTTGCTTGCCTGGGGCTATTTGGCTTGGCATCATTCACAACCGCACAGCGCACAAAAGAGATTGGTATTCGAAAAGTATTGGGCGCATCCGTCGGCGAAATTGTGCAGATGCTATACCAGGAATTTGCGGTACTGATTCTGATTGCCTTCGTGGTGGCAACGCCTTTGGCCTGGTATGCGGTTCGTCAGTGGCTTCAGACCTACGCATTCCGCACAGACATCCAGTGGTGGCTTTTTACAATACCATTTGCCTTAGTTCTGTTGATTGCCCTACTAACGGTGAGTTTCCAGAGTATAAAAGCCGCCCTGATGAATCCGGTTAAATCACTACGTTCAGAATGAACCGCGTAGGAGTCTCCGAATGCTGTAAACGTGCTACGTATCAATTAACTATAAAAACTAGTTTGTTGACCTCTATACAACTCTATGTTCACAAACTACCTGAAAATCGCCTGGCGGACGCTTCGTAAGCAACGGGGCCTTACGTTTATCAATATTTTTGGGTTGGCCGTTGGGCTAGCCTGTTGTATGCTCATTATGCTTTATGTTCTGGATGAACTGAGCTATGACCGATACAACGAGAAAGCCGACCGCATTTACCGGATTCAGTCCGATATTAAGTTCGGTGGTAACGATATGCACATGGCCACTTCGCCCGATCCGATTGGTCCGACGCTCAAGAAAGATTACCCGCAGGTCGAGCAGTTTGTGCGGCTGCATCAACGCGGAACGTGGTTGGTAAAGCGTGTTAGCGAACCAACGAGCCTGCGCGAAGACAATATCACCTTTGCAGACTCAACGTTATTCGACGTATTCACATTACCCTTACTATCGGGTGACCCCAAACGGGCTTTGGCCGAACCGAATACAGTGGTTATCAGCGAGTCGGCGGCTAAGCGGCACTTTGGCAACCAGAATCCAATGGGCAAGCCAATGGTGTTCGACAATAATAAAACCTTTACTGTATCGGGCGTAATGCGTGATATGCCCAGGAACTCACATTTCCGAAGCGATTTTTTCCTGAGCATGCTCAATGATAATTATCCCTGGGGACAGTGGCTTAGCAATAATCATCATACGTATGTATTGTTGAAGCCCGGAACGGATTCGCAGGCGTTTGCTAAAAACTTCGACACGGTCATCGAGAAGTACGTTGGTCCACAGGCATTGCAGTTGGTTGGTACGTCGATAGAGCAGTTTCGGAAGGCTGGGAATCAGATAGAATTCTGGCTAATTCCGCTCACCGATATTCATTTGCATTCCAAACAACAGATCGAACTGGCACCAACCGGCGACATTCAGTACGTCTATATTTTCTCGGCGGTGGCCCTGTTCATTCTCCTCATTGCCTGCATCAACTTCATGAATCTGGCCACGGCCCGCTCAGCGAATCGGGCTAAGGAAGTGGGTGTCAGGAAAGTAATGGGTTCCGAACGGAAACAGCTTATCGGGCAGTTTATGACCGAATCAATCCTGACAAGCGTGCTGGCCATGCTACTAGCCTTGATAATTGTGGGCGTAGCCTTACCTGGCTTTAGCGTTATCGCGGCTAAAGAAATGAACCTTAGTCAGTTAGTATCCCCTTATTATTTACCCCTGTTAATTGCCTTACCAATTGTCGTTGGGTTATTGGCAGGTAGTTATCCCGCCTTATTCCTGTCGTCGTTCCGGCCAATTACTGTATTAAAAGGCAAAATCAACGTCAGTTTCAAACGTGTCGGACTACGTAGTGGACTGGTGGTATTTCAGTTTATGATGTCGGTCGTACTCATTGTGGGGACAATTATTGTGTATCGCCAGATCACCTACATACAAACCAAAAATGTTGGTTTCAACCGCGATCAGATTATGACGGTCAATGGTGTATACGCAATGGGCAAGCAGGCGGAAACCTTTAAGCAGGAAGTGCTACGTCTGCCGGGCGTGATTAGCGGAAGCGTCTCGGGTTATTTGCCCACGCCCTCTAACCGCGATGATACGGCATTTTTTGTTGAAGGACAGACCGATCTGAACAAAGGCGTCAGTATGCAGCAATGGGGTGTTGATTACGATTATGTAAAAACATTAGGAATGCAGGTTGTTCAGGGTCGCGATTTCTCACAGGAATTCGGCTCCGACTCGTCAGGAATATTGATTAATGAAGCGGCCGTGAAAATTTTAGGGTTTAAAGGATCTCCCATTGGCAAACGAATCTGGCGGCCCGACGACCCGCAGAATAAAACCCAGAAAGCATACACGATCGTTGGGGTTATTAAAAACTTCCATTTCGAGTCACTACGTCGCAACATCGGGGCATTATCGCTGGTGCTCAATGCCAATTCAGGCGCGGCTTCGTTCCGGCTGAGCAATGCGAATGTGCCGGTCCTAATGAAAGAGATCGAAGCCAAATGGAAACAAATCGCTCCCGATCAGCCGTTCAGCTACCAGTTTATGGACGACAGTTTCGATGAGATGTACCGAACCGAACAACGTATCGGTACCATTGCGCTGACCTTTGCGGCATTGGCTATTCTGATTGCCTGTCTGGGTTTGTTCGGGTTGGCAGCGTTCATGGCTGAGCAACGTACCAAGGAAATTGGTGTGCGTAAAGTATTAGGTGCGTCGGTGGGGAGCATCATTGGATTGCTTTCGAAAGACTTCCTGAAACTAGTGTTAATCGCGATCCTCATTGCGTCGCCCCTCGCGTGGTATGCTATGAATCAGTGGTTGAAAGACTTCGCTTATAAAATTGATATTGAATGGTGGATGTTCGCGCTGGCGGGTTCGCTGGCCGTAGGCATTGCCTTACTGACGGTGAGTTTCCAGAGTATAAAAGCCGCCCTGATGAATCCGGTGAGATCACTACGTTCGGAATGAAATGAATAATTGGGGCTGTCCATCCGGTAAAATGGATTGCTGGGACATTCATTAACATTGTCATTCATTTTACATTAACCCACTGCCCTATGCTTACTAACTACCTCAAAATTGCTGTTCGCAACCTGTGGAGAAACAAAGTTTTCTCGGGTATCAATGTAATCGGCCTGTCGGTGGGGCTGGCTTCGTGTCTGCTGCTGTTCATGTACATTACCCATGAACTGAGTTACGACGATTTTCAGCAGAAAGCTGACCGGATCGTGCGGGTAACAATGGAATACAGTATGGAAGGCCGGGTGGCTAAAATACCGCAGACGGGAACGAAAGTAGCGCCGGAATTCGGGCGGCAATTTCCAGAAATAGAATCCGGAATTCGGATGATAAATCGGGATGGCGTCGTCATTAACGGTGATCGACAGTTTAGCGAAAAACGAATCGTGTTTGCCGATTCAGCCTTCTTTTCCCTGTTCTCGTTTCCGTTGCTCAAGGGAAATCCGCAAACGGCGCTGAACGGGCCGAATCAGGTTGTGCTGTCGGAAACAACGGCGAAGAAGTATTTTGGAACAGAGAGTCCGGTTGGAAAAACGCTGCGTATCAATACCGGCGGCTCTTTCCGGGACTTTTCGGTAACGGGTTTGGTGGCAGATTGTCCGGCAAACTCTCAGATCAAATACGATTTGCTGGCTTCGTTCAAAACGCTCCCGGCGGCTAAAATGGAAGAATGGTATTCTTCGAACTACGCTACGTATCTGCTGCTACGTTCTCCCGACGCCATCGCTCCGTTGCAGGCGAAAATTCCGGGCTTCATGAAAACGCAGTTCGGCAAAGACGAAATGTCGCCCGGAAGTTATTTGACGTATAACCTCGAACCGCTCCGGCGAGTGCATTTGCACTCAGACGTAGAAGGAAGTTTTGAACCCAACGGCGACCTTACGTACATCTACATTTTTGGGTCAATTGCGTTGCTAATTCTGCTGATTGCCTGCGTTAACTACGTTAATCTGGCTACGTCGCGGGCCGTTGAGCGGGCGCAGGAAGTGGGCGTTCGAAAAGTAATGGGCGCCATGCAGGGCCAGTTATTTGGTCAATTTATGGGCGAATCGATTATTGTTACGTCGATTGCCCTGGTACTGGCATTTTTACTGGCCAGCCTGACACTGCCTCTGTTCAATACGTTATCAGACCGGCAATTTTCCATTGCTGTCTGGCTCAAACCCGGCAATCTCCTGTTGCTGCTTGGCATTGGGGTGGTAGTTAGCCTGATCGCCGGTAGTTATCCGGCTTTGGTGCTGGCGCGGTATCAGCCGATTCGGGTCTTGAAAGGTCAGTTGAAAACGGCCGGAGCAGGCCAGTTTCGCCGGGCGTTAATTGTGTTTCAATTCGCGATTACGGTTTTCCTGATTATCAGTACGTTTCTGGTTCGCAATCAGTTGACGTTTATTCAGAGCA
>CAXVWN010000446.1:0-4066 GCA_964263725.1 Spirosoma sp. | reverse complement strand
GAAATTGGGCGCTCAGTTTAATTACGACGCCAATGATGGTGGTTACTATCAGGTAGATGCCAGCAATTTACGGGGTACGTACATGCTCCTCGACGAAGCATCGGTGACCGGCACGGCCAATGTATTGATGGCGGCTGTCATGGCCGAAGGCACGACCACGATTTACAATGCCGCCTGCGAACCGTATCTTCAGCAACTCTGTAAGATGCTCAATTCGATGGGCGCGAAGATCACCGGCGTTGGCTCTAATCTGCTTAGTATCGAAGGCGTATCAGAACTGAAAGGTACGGAGCACACCATGCTGCCTGACATGATTGAGATTGGTTCGTTCATTGGTCTGGCTGCCATGACGCAATCGGAAATCACGATCAAAAACTGCCGTATTCCAGAATTGGGTATTATTCCCGATCAGTTTAAACGATTAGGTATTCAGATGGAGTTTCGGGGTGATGATATTTTCATTCCGGCGCAGGAACACTACCAGATTGAAAGTTTTCTGGATGGCGGTATGATGACCGTTGCTGATTCTCCCTGGCCCGGATTTACGCCCGATTTGCTCAGTATTGTGCTCGTTACAGCCGTGCAGGCGCAAGGCACCCTGCTGATTCACCAGAAAATGTTTGAAAGCCGCCTGTTTTTTGTCGATAAACTCATCGACATGGGCGCACAGATTATTCTCTGCGATCCGCACCGGGCTACAGTTGTAGGCTTAAATAGGCAAATTCCACTTAAAGGCATCCGAATGTCATCGCCTGATATTCGGGCGGGCGTTGCCTTGCTCATTGCCGCCATGTCGGCCAAAGGCACCAGTATTATTGACAATATTGAGCAGATCGACCGGGGCTATCAGAACATCGACACGCGGCTAAACGCTATTGGCGCGGAGATTATTCGTATGTAATAGCGTACGTAATTATAACGTGAGAATAGAGCAGTCATCTGCTCTATTCTCATTTAGTAGCAACTTGATCGTGCGGTAAACAATCACATCTATTAGGTCAACAATGTCGTTTACTATCTTTACGTCAAGATATTAATTACTTGATGACGAAGTCTCGATGACTAAACCTTCTTCATTAATTTTTGTCTTTAGTACAGAATACGTTTAGTTTAACAGCAAAAATCAGGACTACCTAATGAAAACGCTACAATCCAATCTAACAGTCTGGGCGCTGGCAGCCCTCCTTTCCGGCGGTTCTCTGGCGGCTTGTGCTCAAGCCACAACAGGTGCCGCTACGGCCAGCGCTGCCCCAGCCAGCGACCCATCAAAAACAACGTTGTTGCAACCATTGCAGCAAATGATTGCGAAAATGAAAAAGGTACAGGCAACCGGCGATCCCGATTTTGACTACGCCGTTCAGGCCAAGCTTCACACGCAGGGTGCGCAGGATCTGATAAAGCAGGAAATTCAGAACGGAAAAGATACGGCAGTGCAGCAAATGGCAAAAACGTTGCTACCACTCAATGAAGCTGATGTGAATTTGCTAAATGGTGCGCTTACCGAAATTAAACCAACGCGCCCAAATCAGGCTTTCGTACAGCAGCAAAGCCGGAATGTAGAAGCGATGAATCTGAAATTACAACAAACGGGTTCGAGCGACAAATTGACCAGCAATCTGGACAATAACTTTTCAACACTTTTGCTCGATCAGCGTCAGGATGCTATTGATATGGCTACCACCTACTTACAATACGGCAAAAACAGCACATTACGCACATTTGCCCAACAGTTAGTTGATAAGTCCAAGCAACAAATGGCCCAATTGAAGGCATTACCTGCTCCTAAATAACGCCACCCATTGCGCCATGAATGCAGTAGCATTAGTTTTGATGTTGCTAACGTTATTGCATTCATGGAAACAGCCAATTCATTTATTCCAACGGCGGGTGTCGTTGGAATTTTTCCGTTAGTCACGTACTTCTTCATGGTCGTGGCTACGTATAGTTTTGTGGGTAACTTTATTTTCGCGCTGGCCACGCGAACAAACTCAGATCAGCCACAGACCCAACGTCAACGTTTATCTCCTGTTCTTACCGCTATTATTTCTGTTATTGCGGGACTCTCCTATTACCAGATTCAGGGGCATTACCACGATATGCTAGCCGAATTAGCTACTGTTACCATTGCCAACGACCGGCAAACGCTCCTTCGCGAATCATACAACGCCATTGGTCAATACCGCTATATGGATTGGGCCGTAACAACGCCTTTGTTACTAGCTCAGATAGTTTTCAGACTCAAACTTGAGTCCGATGTACGCAACCGGGCATTGATCACGTTACTGTCCGCCAGCTTTTTCACGATGCTGACCGGCTATATCGGTCATCAGCAACTCGCCTTCGATAATGAAATTCTAGTTGGCCCAAAATTACTTTGGGGAGCGGTCTCGATGATAGGCTACGCCGTAATTTTACGGACGTTGTTTCAACTCTGGAAAAGCGTTTTTACCAAGGCTCAGCCCCATGAACAGCGCACATATCGACTAATGGCCTACGTTATGGGTACATTTTTGGCCCTTTACCCAATTGGTTATATCTTGACAATTACACCGATTGACTTTAATCTAATTCATATTGGGTACACAATCGCCGACATTGTCAGCAAAGTTGGTATGGGTTTACTGGTGTACAGTATACCAACAAAATCAGCAGAATATAAGCGGTAAAACCAGCATACCAATTTTTTCTATGGGTCGGCAAACCGCACATCTGACTGCGTTAGACATTCGTCAACCATCTAAATCTCCTAGTATGCGTGTCCTCTACGGCTATGTTATCGTACTGATCCTGCTAATCAATCTACCAGCTCAGGCTCAAAATGGCATTGTGGTTTTTCAATCTGATTTTGGCCTGAAAGACGGTGCTGTTTCAGCTATGAAAGGGGTAGCAATAGGTGTATCTCCAACCCTCACATTACTGGATCTCACACACGAGATTCCAGCTTATAACATATGGGAAGCTTCTTACCGGTTGTACCAAACGGTTCCCTATTACCCGAAAGGAACCGTGTTTGTTTCGGTTTGCGATCCTGGTGTGGGAACAGAACGGCATTCCGTTGTGATGCAGACAAAATCGGGGCATTATATTGTCACACCAGATAACGGGACGCTTACGTTACTAGCCGAATACCTTGGCATTCAGGAGATTCGGCAAATCGACGAAGCCATTAATCGCCTAAAAAACTCCAACGCATCCTATACGTTCCACGGCCGTGATGTGTATGCGTACACAGCCGCTCGGTTGGCTTCACGCACGATTACATTTGAGCAGGTAGGTCCCAGGCTACCCAATGAAGTAGTTAGCTTGCCTTACCAGAAAGCTGAGTTTGAAAAGGGCATTGTGAAAGGGAATATTCCTGTGCTCGATGTTCAGTATGGCAACGTTTGGAGCAATATTCCCAAAGCCATGATTGATCAGCTTGGCCTTAAATCCGGAGGAACGCTGCATGTCCAGATTTTCCACAAAGAGACAGCTCTGTATGACAAGTCTGTTCGGCTGGTTAATACTTTTGGTGAAGCAGCAATCGGCGACGATGTGGGCTATATTAACAGCCTGCTCAATTTTTCGATTGCGGTTAACCAGGGTAATTTTTCGGAAAAGTACAACGTATGTAGCGGGCCAGATTGGAAAATCGTGGTTAGTAAATGATCGCTTTTTAAACGCTCTGCATGGTACTTAATTTCCGGTAGAACCCTTCATCCAGCGTCAGCAATTCGTCGTGTCGGCCACGCTCAACAATACGACCCTGATTTACAACCAGAATCTCATCGGCATGTTGAATAGTACTGAGCCGGTGGGCGATTACCAAAGTTGTGCGGTTAGCCATCAAGCGTGTTAAGGCCTCCTGAACCAGCTTTTCAGACTCTGTATCAAGGGCCGATGTCGCTTCGTCAAGAATTAGAATGGGCGGATTTTTTAAAATGGCGCGGGCAATGCTGATGCGCTGTCGTTGCCCACCCGATAATTTGCCACCCCGGTCGCCAATAATTGTCTGATAACCGTCTGTTTGGGCGACAATAAAATCGTGCGCGTTGGCAATCCGGGCCGCTTCCATCACCTCAGATTC
>CAXVWN010000445.1:0-9222 GCA_964263725.1 Spirosoma sp. | reverse complement strand
TGGGGGCGTTCTTCCGAGTTACTTTGTTTTTGAATACCCCGACTGGGTCAATGTGGTGGCCGTTACGACCGACGATCAACTGGTGTTAATCCGGCAATACCGACATGGTATTTCGGGCGTTCATTACGAACTCTGCGCGGGTGTTATCGACCCGAATGAAGAACCGCTTGTTGCTGCCCAACGCGAATTATTAGAAGAAACCGGTTTTGGTGGCGGCCATTGGGAGCCGCTAATAACCTCGTCGGCCAACCCCGGAACGCACACCAACCTGACGCATTCGTTTTTGGCTACCGGTGTCGAGTTGAAGCAGGCGCAACATCTCGAATCAACGGAGGAAATTACCGTACATATCGTATCGCCGGAACGGGCACTGGACATCATCAATACTGGCCTGATGATGCAGTCGCTTCATCTGGCTCCCTTGCTGAAGTATTGCCTGAATCGACGTTTGCATGATTCTGCCGGCCAACGTTAGTTATGATTATGTGAACCGCTTATGCTTTATAACCGTATCCGGGCGAGTATCTTTGCCTTCCAAATTGATCTAATAGCTTGATTGAAAATCAGATCAGTCAGCAAAATCACAAGAATTAGCGTTTAGAATGATTATCCCACTTGCCCACCGCGCTGACCAAACGCAGGAATATTATTTTTCAGTAAAACTGGCCGAAGTCCGCCGTCTTCAGGCGGCTGGTCATGACATTATCAATCTTGGCATTGGTAATCCGGACCTGATGCCTTCGCACAATACAATCGACGCGCTTATTCAGTCGGTGCAACAACCGACAGCGCATGGCTACCAGACGTATAAAGGCACCCCGGCTCTTCGGCAGGCCATTGCCCAATTTTACAATCATACATACGGTGTTTCTCTGGATGCTGACACCGAAATTTTACCGCTCATTGGATCAAAAGAAGGCATTACGCATATTTCGCTGACGTTTTTGAACGAAGGCGACGGTGTACTCGTGCCCGAGCTTGGCTACCCGGCTTATCGGGCCGTGAGCCAGATGATAGGCGCCACTGTTCGAGAGTATCCTTTATTAGAACATGGCGGCTGGCAACCAGATTGGGATGTTTTAACTGATTTAGTTGCAGCCGCTGAATCATCGAATCGCAACAAGATCCTCTGGCTGAACTATCCACACATGCCAACGGGTGCGCCCGCTACCCGCGCTCTTTTTGAGCGAGCGGTTCGGTTTGCGCACGACCATAAAATTTTGCTATGCCATGACAATCCCTACAGCCTGATTCTAAACAAAAAACCACCCATCAGTTTGCTATCGGTGGATGGCGCAAAGGAAGTGGCCGTTGAATTGAATTCGTTGAGTAAATCGCACAATATGGCAGGCTGGCGCATTGGTTGGATGGCCGGAGCCAAAGCCTATGTAGATGCCGTACTGAGCATCAAAAGCAATATTGATTCCGGTCAGTTTCGGCCCTTGATGGACGCGGCTACCGAAGCACTCACCAATTCTGACGAATGGCACCGGGAGCGTAACGCTGTGTACCAGGGGCGATTAGACGCAATTCATGCTTTGCTGGACGCGCTGGATTGCACGTATTCCACCGATCAGGAAGGACTATTTATCTGGGCCAAATTGCCCGATTCCGTAGAATCGGCCGAAGCGATGGTTGACAACTTGCTGCTGACGAAACACGTATTTATTGCCCCCGGCTTTATTTTCGGACCGAAAGGAAACCGTTACGTTCGCGTGTCGCTTTGCCTACCGAAAGAACGTATTGAGGAAGCTGTTAAACGAGTAAAATGATGGTTGTTAGTATTGTAGGAATAGGATTATTGGGTGGCTCATTTGCGCTGGCCGTACGGGAGAAATACCCCAAAATGCGCTTTATCGGTGTCGATACATCAGCCGTAAATTGTCAATTGGCGCTGGCTAAAGGCATTGTTGATGAGGTACTGCCGTTAGCCGAAGCCATAGCTCAAAGTACGCTGGTCGTGCTGGCTACACCAGTCAATATCATTATTGACCTGTTGCCCACCGTACTTGACTTATTACCGTCTGGTGCAACCATTGTGGACTTAGGCTCAACCAAAGGTCTTATTTGTGATGTTGCCGATGCCCATCCAAAGCGGGCGCAGTTTGTGGCCGCTCATCCAATGGCAGGTACCGAAAACTCCGGCCCCGGTGCCGCTTTCAAAGAGCTTCTGTCCGGCAAAAATCTTATCATCTGCGACCGGGAAAAAAGTAATCCAGACAGCCTGACATTAACCGAAAGCCTGTTTCGGGATGTCGGTATGCGGTTATTTTACATGACTCCGCAGGAACATGATTTGCACTTAGCCTATGTTTCGCACTTAAGCCACATTAGCGCGTTTGCCCTCGGCTTGACTGTGTTAGAGAAAGAGAAGGACGAACAGGCTATCTTCGATATGGCCAGCACAGGATTCAGTTCGACGGTGCGGCTGGCGAAAAGTTCTCCGCAGATGTGGGCTCCGATCTTTGATCAGAACCGAATAAACGTATCCGATGCGCTGGCGGCTTACATTGAATTTCTGCAACAATTCAAGCAGGTTATCGACGATCAGGACGTGACAACTTCGCTCGATTTTATGCAACGTGCCAATGTTATTCGGCGCGTGCTGGACGGAATTGAGAAACGGTAAAAATCGAAAAATCTTTATTCAGCTCGCGACACAAAACGTGTTTTTATTGGTTTATGTACATGACATAGGGCACTAGGATCGTCCTGTCTGACCAGACAACAAATAGAAATACTCATGCAAGCAACAGATCAACAACCAGCAACCCAGGCTGGCACAATTACAATCGGCGGAGATTTAACCGTCAATCGATTGGCTTATGGGGCTATGCGCATCACCGGCAATGGCATCTGGGGTCCACCCCAAGACCATGATGAGTGCATTCGTGTTCTGAAGCGTACACTCGAACTTGGCATCAACTTTATCGATACGGCCGACAGTTACGGTCCGCACGTTTCAGAAGAACTCATTGCCGAAGCTCTTCACCCCTACCCTGATGGCGTAGTTATTGCCACGAAAGGCGGTTTGCTACGCACAGGCCCGAACCAATGGCCGGTTGATGGCAGTCGGAAGCACCTCGAAGAAGCGCTGAACGGTAGTCTGAAACGCCTGAAACTTGATCAAATCGACTTGTATCAACTTCACCGGTTCGACAGTAAAGTGCCATCGGAGGAATTCCTCGGTTTTTTGCAGGAAGCTCAACAACAAGGTAAAATTAAGCACATTGGTCTGTCGGAAGTTAGCATCGAACAGATCGAAGAAGCTAAACAGTATTTTGACGTTGTCTCGGTACAGAACATGTACAATTTTGGTGAGCAACGGTGGAATGATGTTTTAAAATATTGTGAGCAAAATAACATTGCTTTCATTCCGTGGTTCCCGCTCAACGCGGGCAATGTGACGGCAGAAAACGCGATCAAGAAAGTAGCTAAACGGCACGGAGCGACGGACTACCAGATTGCGTTGGCGTGGTTGTTGGCCGCATCGCCGGTAATGCTGCCTATTGCCGGAACCTCGTCGGTGAAACACTTGGAAGAAAACGTTCTGGCCGCAACCATCAAACTGACGGATGAAGATTTGCAGGACATGCCACTGCCAGAATAAAATTATTTAGACGCTATCTAAATTAACCAGTACGTTGTATATTTGCCTGATCATTTTCACAATCATGACGGGCAGCCTACCAGCAACATATCAGGAAGTATTTCGGACCGATCGAGGAGTTGTTTATCAGTGTGATACGAGCAATCGCTTAATTCTGGAATTTTGGGATACTCACACCCAGTTGTCGGCCCGCGATTTTGCCCAGTTCCGGCGTATGGTCGATACTGTCGATATTCGGCAAATGGCGTTAAGCACGGCAGCCGCTGATGATGTTGAAATTCTGGCTCCTCCCCGCTCTGAGCGCTGTTACGTACTAACACTTTGTGAAGTTGTACATCTGCGCGAATTACTTGACGGAGCCAACCTCATGCTGGAATTGAACACGATGCTTCGTGAATGCGGCTGCTCAATGGCCGAATAGACATACATAGACTGCTTCTAAATTTCCTAACAATCAACCGGCTGCGTAACAACAGCCGGTTTTTTTGTGTTGTTTTGCCATACGAATTTCTCACCGCAAACGGTCACTCACAATGAAAGACTTAGCAAGATTACGTAGTTCCATAAAGGAAAGCGTTGAACTGGCACTGAATCAGCAAATACAAATGGAAATGGTTTCGTCATCGAAATACTTAGCGATGGCGGGCTGGTGTGACCGAAATGGTTTCGACCACAGTGCGGGCTTTTTCTATAATCAGTCGGAAGAAGAGCGTAAACACGCTATGAAACTGTTTCATTACCTCTGCGACCAGGGTGGAACCGCTTACTCGCCCGAAGTTGCAGCCGTAAGTCAGGAATTCATTTCCCTGCGTTCTGTATTTGAAGGCGCTCTGGATCAGGAAATTTCCGTTACCGATTCCATTAACCGGATCATTGGTGTTTGCCGTCGCGAAAGCGATTTCGCTACTGAAGAACTCCTGAAATGGTTTGTGAAAGAGCAGGTGGAAGAAGAATACATCGCTCGTCGGTGTCTCGAATTAATTGATCAGATTCCAGCCGATCAAATCTATTACTTAGACAAAAAACTCGCCAGCGTTACCTACGATGGCAATCCATTCGAATAGATAATTTATTTCGTTGAAAGACAAAAAAGACGCCCATTCGGGCGTCTTTTTACATTTATAAAGATTCACTCAATTACTTCAATGTCTGGCTTCCATCAGGCTGGTAGAGATAACGGAACGTGTAATAACGAGCCACGCTGTTGGCAGTAGGTGTAGCGGGCGCACCCTGATAGTAGCTTAGAATTTCCATCTTGGCATATTTACCATCGCCAGTGCGAATGATAAATACCTTACCAGGAATAGATGAAACAATATTAGTTGCTCCATCATAGTTGTACCAACCTTTACCAGAACCCGTCGTTATGGCCAGTTGAGTCGCACTTTGGTCTTGAGCAAAGGTGGCCGATGTTGGTACGGTCGTCAGGTCATCAAACGTGCCGGTATGAATATAAGCTCCTCCCTGTCCGGTACGAATAGCCCCACCATTAACGATAATTGTGGTGCCCCGAAACCCAATATCCCACTTATTCGTAGCCGAGTCAGTATTCGCGACCTGTTTATTGTCTTTAAAACTGTACAGGTAATATTTGCCTGTTGCAGCAACAGGTTGCTGACCGGTAGCTGAGCTGGCGCTGGTTGGATCGGCGGCAACATCTTTAACAGTTGTGGATGTTAGCGGCTGGACAACTATAGGATTCTCTTCTTTCTTACAGGAAAAAAACGCAGTGCTCAGGCAAAGAGCCAAAACTAATTGGTAGATACGCATACTCATTCTGATTGGTTATTATGATTGTTAATTAATTCAGGGTATTATTTATAATGCCTTTTTGGCTCAGTTCTGCGTGTTTCGTAGTGACTCGAACCAATGAAGCTGCGCCACCGCCCGGCTCAGCATTTTACGCAACTCGACTAACTCATGTACCCGGAAACTGAAACTCAAGAAGCGCGATGGTGTGCTCAGATGAATGCGTTCTTCATACGGATGTGCGTCGAAATAGGCTGACGTATCAATACTGCGCACATTCCATTCCAGCGCCAGAAAATCTTCATAGCATAGCCACTGGGTGATATTATTAAATTCTAATGCTATGTTGTGTTGGCCTGAAGGGACTACATCTTCATAAGCCGCGCCGTCGTACAACGTAATACGCCCACTAACTGAGTCTGATAAAAGATGACACTGACATTTCATATAGATTCAAAATTTCAGGTTTACCATGCTTTCACATGATTCGATAAAGAACTAATTAGCGGCCTTCCAGGCCCAGCGCAACGACGTGTACCATAACCGCCCAGTCAGATTCGGAATATAAGCCGGGTCGGTATAACCCGTCAGGTTGTCCACACCTGCCTGCAACGTGAGGGCTTTCCAGGTCTTTGCTGCCGATAAATTATAGAGCATATAGCCTTTAACATATTCGGCATCGGAATCTAAAATCAGATTTCCATCCCGGTCGGCGAAACCATATCGACCTCGATAAACACCCCGTAACGAGGCAGAAATACCAGTTTTAGGCTGTTCGTAAAAAAGCTTGAGATTGGCCATATGCCGTGAGCGATTAAACAACCCACCATATTCCGATGGGTTAACGCGTTCACTCGCTAAGGTTTCAGGATTACGTCGGTACACTGTCCCGGCTTTGATACCTTCGACTACCGATTTATCTTTTGCTACTAGGTATTGATACCCACCGCTCAGCGTCAGATAGCCGCCACTAACGGCCCACCGCCAGCTACTTTCCAGTTCGGCTCCCTGCGTAAATACCTGGTTCAGGTTGTTATAGCTGAATACATTCTGACCGTTCGTTTTGCGGGCAATCACCTGGGTTTCGATCAAATCGTGAATGTCGTTTCGGAACAGATTCAGGCTTGCCGTCCAGGGAAGAGTAGGCGATTTGATTTGTGCGCCAAAATTATACGCTACAGACCGTTCGGCACGAATTGTAGCCAACCGGGATGGGTCAAGTAAGACCTCCGCAATTTGTCCCTGTTGCGTTAATCGGGCAATACCAGTAACGGCCTCTTGCGTCCCGAAAACACTGTAACCGGCCACCGCATTATCGAAATTCAGATACAACTGCCTAAAGTCAGGTGCTTTGAAACCCACACCCACGCTACCGCGCAAGGCGACTAACGGACTAAGCGCATAACGTGCCGATACTTTGGGACTGAATTGACTGGCGTATTGACTGTGAGAATCATAGCGTCCACCGGCAATAACCGTCCAGCGAAGCGTTGGCA
Source organism: Spirosoma sp. (assembly GCA_964263725.1). Taxonomy (GTDB): domain Bacteria; phylum Bacteroidota; class Bacteroidia; order Cytophagales; family Spirosomataceae; genus Spirosoma. Next base: position 2,367 of record CAXVWN010000445.1, on the reverse strand, counting down.
TCCATTCATACTGCGCAAACCCGTACGTTGTGTTGAACTGCTTTCGCTCGGTGTAGCGGGTAGCTTCCACGCCCTCGGCAATAAAGCCAGTCCCGACGGTTAGAATGTTTTTCGGATTAACTATATGCTCAACCACGACTTCCGGCCGATCAAACGTCTGCCGAAAAAAACTAGCATCGTAAGCTTCCTGAGTGGTCGTATAACGCAGATTGGTTTCGGTATAGTAACCCGTATGATAATAGCGGTAAATTAGTTTCCAGGCCGGAGAAATCTGGTGCGTCAGTACAGGATTCAGGTTATAATCTCGGACGGTTCCGGGCCCTGATACCTTTGCATCTGGCGTGACAATGAAATCATTCGATTGACTTTCGGTAAAAAACCGACCTGATATGGACAACTTCAGTTTGGGTGAAAAAGCAAACGTCAGCCGTCCGCTGGCGGTATAATTTGTGAAAGGCGCAATTGTCTGGTTACCTGTTTGGGTCTGGGCCGATGCTTCGGATAGTGAATACCCCGCCGACTGGTAACGATCTCCGAATAGATAAATACCGAGTTTTCCGTTACCATTACGGCCCACCTTCCATTGTTTACTCACATCACCAGCCAAATCACTCGTTTGGTTCGCACCGTACCGCGCTGACAGACTTCCACGTGTTTGGTTGGGCGTTTGGGTAATGATATTTACCACACCCGCTAATGCTTCTGAACCGTACAAACTCGACGATGGCCCCTTAACAATTTCAATTTGCTTGATATTACCCACTGCCAGCCGCGTTAAATCAAGCGTACCCGCTGTGCGGCCTACAATGGGTTCACCATCGACAAGAATCAACGTGTAATCGGGTCCAAAACCTTGTATTTGAATACCCTGCCCATGATCTGTCACGACGGCAAGACCCGTTTGTTCGCGCAGTACATCATTGAGTCGCAGGCTGCCCATTTGCTGAATCTGCTTCCCGCTAATTACCGCAACAGGCAAGGGTAAAGCGCCCATTGGTCGTTCGTTACGCGTAGCTGTCACAACTACCTCATCTATAGCCCGCGCTTTCAACGTGTCGATCGGTAGTGGTTGTGCAAGTGATAGAGTAAGCAGTAAAAATAAAGCCATAGCAATGGTTGATTGAAACCAGGCAGGAAGGCTGAAATAAACACCTATCCTAAAGATTCACCGTTGCAAACGTAGATTCTATTTAGAATTTGTCCAAACAATTAATCATTTTATTTGTAAAAAGTCTAAATAACTATAATTTTGCTAGTCTATTCATCGTCAGCTACCACATGACTACTATACGTTTACCGTTATTTATAACTGGCCTATTCATTTCGATTAATTCTCTTTACGCACAAACTGGGCCGAAGACCGAAGACGTTGCCGCGATAAAAGGCCAGTGCGGGTGTCAGGATGTTAATTTTCTATATGCCGAAACGTTCGCGCCTGAAAAGACTTACACGTTCAAAGATCGGTATACGGCCAAAGGAACTGAACTGGTATTCGTTGACGAAGAAGCCGGGGGGCCGACATCTCGACCGACCAAAATTGTTATTCAGCACTTATTAGTTGTAGGCGATACAATGGTCGTTAAGCACTGGCGGGAAGACTGGGAATTCCAGAATACCAGCCTACTCAAATTTGATCAGAATGCATCGTGGAAACGCGTGAAACTGACGCCAGATCAGGTCAAAGGCCAGTGGACACAGAAAGTTTTTGAAGTAGACGATAGCCCCCGTTACCAGGGATCGGCAACTTGGATTCATGCCGATGGCCGTACATATTGGGAAAGCACCGTAGATGCGCCCTTACCCCGACGTGAATACACCAAACGTACCGATTACAACGTGATGCGTCGGACCAACCACCACGAAATTCGGCCAGACGGTTATACGCATGAGCAGGACAATGACAAAATCATCCGCTCCGAAGCAGGTGATCAACTATTGGCTTCAGAAAAGGGATTAAATACCTACCGACGTACGGACGAAGCTAAATGTAAAGCGGCTAAAGATTGGTGGGCTAAAAATCGGTCTTACTGGGCCGATGTCCGCACTGTTTGGGGCGAAGTACTAGCCAACCGTGATGCGGTAGCCATAAAAGGTCAGGTAAAAGGACAAGTGCTGGGCCGGGAGTTAGACGAACTAGCCGCAACGACAAAAAAAACGACCTATGACTCAGCCTCAAGCCGTCAATTAATTCGTCAGACAATCGAAAAATACCTAAAATAAACACGTTGGCACCAAAGAGCCAGTAAAATAGCCTTAGATTAATAAGTTAGTAGCAAGGGGACAAAATAAGCCGATCGGGATTCTGACCGGCTTATTTTATTCCCTTGCAGCAACATTTTGTATGCTTAAAATTTGACAACGTTAAAC